>JAGGYK010000032.1 GCA_021162585.1 Deltaproteobacteria bacterium | reverse complement strand
TATCTAAATTTATCCCTCATCTGCATCAAAGATTCAGAGTGACCAACGAATATATAACCATCTTCTTTTAGAAGGTTATAAAATTTGCTTATGAGATTTATCTTTGTATTTAGGTCAAAGTATATAATAACATTCCTGCAGAATATGATGTCAAAAGGGCCCTTCATGGGAAATGCAGGATCCATAAGGTTTAGTCTCCTGAATACTATCATGCCCTTTATCTCATCTTTTACGTGATATGCGCCATTAATTTTTTTGAAAAATCTCGATATGTATTCTTGTGGTATGGGGGAGACAGTCTGGGCAGGATAGATACCCTCTGTTGCTTTCCTAAGTATATCAGTGTCTAGATCTGTTGCCAGTATCTTTACGTCCCACCCCTTTTTATTTTTGAATGCATTAGTTGTTACTATAGCAATACTATATGGTTCCTCTCCTGATGAACATCCAGCAGACCATATCCTGAGTCTCCTTCTGCCAGATCTTTCTCCTTTGTCTATAATAGACGGTAATAACTCGTTATATAAAAAGTCAAAGTGGTGTTTTTCCCTGAAAAAGTCAGTTTTATTTGTTGTTATACGATTTATTAATCTTATCAGTTCATCTGATGCATTAGGACTATGCTGTAGGTATTTATAGTATTGACCAAATGTTTTTAAGTTTAAAGCCCTTAGTCTTTTTGATAACCTAGCAACAAGGAGCCCTCTTTTCTTCTCAGAAAGATAAATTCCTGTACTTTCATGAATCATTCCCTGGAACACCTTAAATTCCTTGTCTGTAATATTAAAGGGATATTCCAGCATATTAATGATCCATATTCCTAACTCTAGTTTCTTATCTGAGATAAGTTTGCCAAACCCAATCCGCCAAAGGCGGAGCCATGGGCAGGTCTGTCTAAACCCTTGATATAGAAGGTAGTCATAGGTATTACTTCGTTATAGTGATAATTTTGTTTAACTTTATGGACTTGAATATCTTATATAGGTTTTCATGTATGCCCTTGATTTCAAAGCCGATCTTATTCTTGTCAAGCTCTTTATAGAATACTAAGATCTTTCCTATGCCCGCGGAACCGATAGTAGGTACTAGACTTAAGTCCATGACAACATTTTCAGGTCTTTGCTTTACAATTTTTACTAATTCTGCTCTAAGTCTCTCAGTTGCATCAGTGTTCACTGCCCCTGTTATTGCAATCACTACATTATCTTCATTTTGTTTTGTCGTGATCTCCATAATTGCCTCTTTTGTTTTTCTTTTTTATTCGGAAAAGAATATCCTTATCTTTAGTCCATATCATTTATGTCCCATTAAATTGCAAACCTGCCAACTTATGGTGTTCTCACACAAACAAAGGCGGAAAAACAGTTGACAGTCGTCAGTCAACAGTCATCAGCCTAAATAGCTAATTTTGTATGATCACGCATGATCCTTTCCTTCAGCCTACAGCCTAAACACCTACAGCCTATCTACCTGAGTAGTTACAAAATATGTATTATTTTCGTATCAAATGGATCCGAGTGGGGGTGGGATATACAGATTACACAAATAAGCTAATTGACACTTATGAAATTGAGTTATATCTAAAGCTTTATAAACAGGTTTTTCTATTGGAGGAAAGATGATGTTAAATGAGGTTACTATAACAAAGGCGATACTAGAGACTTATATGAATAAGCTTAAAAGTGCTCTTGAACTTGATGTTGCCATAGTGGGTGCTGGCCCATCAGGAATTGTGGCTGGTTATTATTTGGCAAAGGCAGGCAAGAATGTTGGGCTCTTTGAAAAGAAGATCTCAATCGGTGGTGGTATGTGGTGCGGAGGTATGATGTTTAATGAGATCGTTATCCAGGATGCGGCAAAACCTTTGGTAGAAGAATTTGGTGTGAGGATAAAAAAATTTGAAGATGGTTATTATACCGTTGATTCTATTGAGGCTGTATCTTCGTTAACATATCATGCCCTGCAGGCTGGTTTAAAGATATTTAACCTGATAACAATAGAAGATATAGTGTTTAAAAATGGTCGTGTATCCGGGCTTGTGATCAACTGGACGCCTGTAGACATGACAGGGCTTCATGTAGACCCACTGACCTTGCATTCACGATTTGTACTGGATGCCACAGGACATCCTTCAAATGTAGTGGAAGCACTTGTAAGAAAGATGGGCATGAAGCTCAATACTGTAACTGGAGGTATGGTAGGTGAGAAATCTATGGATGCCCATCTGGGGGAAATGAATACAGTTGAGAATACCAGGGAGGCATTCCCAGGGTTATATGTATCTGGAATGGCAGCCAATGCTACCTTTGGAGGATACAGGATGGGGCCTATATTTGGCGGCATGTTTTTATCAGGCAAAAAGGCAGCAGAAGAGATAATAAAAAGACTTGAATAATGAATTCTAAGGTATACAGGATTATTGATGCAAATATAAACCGGGTTACAGAAGGCTTACGGGTAGTAGAGGATATCTTCAGGTATTACTATGATAATAAGACATTCCAAAAGCAATTAAAGGCCTTAAGGCACAGGGTAATAACAAATGCCAGTCAGGATCGGTTTATCAGCTATAGAAATGCATCTAGTGATGTTGGTTTTGCAGCTATAGGAGAACTGGAATTTAATAGGGCATCCATACAAGATGTAATAAGGTCAAATACAAAAAGGGTACAGGAAGGACTGCGTGTCCTGGAGGAGGTCTTTAAGATAGAATACCCGCATATTGCTCAAAAAATGAAACAAGTGCGCTATGATGTTTATCAGATAGAAAAGGATATCCATAAGTTTAGGGCAAAGCTAGTATTAAATAAGGGATTATATCTAATCCTCACAGATCCATCCACATTAGGCGGATACGAAGAGATGGCAAAACTTGCAGTCAAGGCGGAATTACCTGCAATACAACTGAGGTATAAAGGTGATAATGATAAAGAATTCCTAAGATATGCCTTTCAGATAAGGCAAATCACATCCGGTACTAATACAGCCTTTATTGTAAATGATAGGGCTGATATCGCCTTGATTTCAAACGCAGATGGTCTGCATTTGGGACAAAATGATATCCCCCCTGAAAAGGCAAGGGGTCTCCTTGGTGAAGATTGTCTCATTGGGTTATCCACGCATAATCTCGAACAGGTAAAATCAGCTCAGGGTCTCCCTATAGATTATATTGGATTTGGGCCCATATGGGCTACTGTATCCAAGGTCAAGGCAGATCCTGCCACAGGGATTGAAGCCTTGAGGTCATGTGTGGAGATGTCTAAATTTCCTGTTGTTGCAATAGGGGGGATTGACAGGAAACGATTAAAAGACCTTTCTGGCATTTCATACAATAATATTGCTGTACTAAGTGCCATCAGAGATGCAAAGGATACATACAAAGAAATGCTGGATCTAAACAAAAAAACTTTGGAGCAATCATGACATTAATAGAAAAAGCAAGAAAGGGCATTATTACTGACGAAATGAAGGCTGTAGCACAATACGAGGAGATAGACCCTGCCAGTATCAGAGATGGGATTGCTGGCGGTACAATAGTAATCCCTAAAAATAAGTTAAGGACCTTTAAATATATCAGGGGTATAGGAAAAGGCCTGCGTACAAAGATTAATGCAAATATAGGCTCGTCTCCATATCATATGGATGTGGATGAAGAGCTTGAGAAGCTTAATGCAGCCGTGAGATACGGTGCTGATTCTGTCATGGATCTCTCATTGGGCTCTGAGTTGATAAAGATCAGGAGGCAGATACTTAAGGCATCGGATGTAATGATTGGCACTGTGCCTATCTATCAGACTGCATTTGAACTCTCTGCAAAAAGAAAAGATATTACAGAGATGAGTATGAATGACTTTCTTGCCACAGTGGAGAGACAGGCAAAGGAGGGCGTGGATTTTATGACCATACACGCAGGGGTTACAATGGAGGCCCTCCAGGCAATGGAAAGACAGAAAAGGGTATTGGATGTAGTGAGCAGAGGGGGGGCTTTTTTGATTGCATGGATGCGCAAGAACAAGAGACAATCCCCGCTTTATGAGTTTTATGATGATATACTGGATGTGCTTGCTTCATATGATGTAACAATCTCCTTAGGTGATGGGATGAGGCCAGGTGCTATATCAGATGCCACAGATAGGGCGCAGATAACAGAACTTACCTGTCTTGGGGAGCTTGCCCAGCGGGCATGGGATAAGGGCGTACAGGTCATGATAGAAGGCCCTGGGCACGTTCCGCTCAACATGATTCAGGAAAATGTAGAGATACAAAAGGCATTAACTAATGAAGCGCCATTTTATGTATTAGGCCCTTTAGTCACTGATATAGCATCTGGTTATGATCATATTGCAGGCGCTATAGGTGGCACCCTTGCAGCATACTATGGAGCTGATTTCTTATGTTATGTAACACCGTCAGAACACCTCAGATTACCCACAGTTGATGATGTTATTGAAGGGATTATTGCATCCAAGATCGCTGCTCATGCAGCTGACCTTGCCAAAGGTATGGACTATGCTGTAGAGATGGACAGAAGGATGTCAAAGGCAAGAAAAGACCTTAACTGGGACTTGCAAATAAAGACGTCAATAGATCCTGTTAAGGCAAAAAGATACAGGGATGCTAGTGAGATAGGGGAGCATGAGGAATGTACAATGTGTGGGGATTATTGCGCTATAAAGAAGATACGGGAATCAGAGGGATAGGGATCAAAACTAAGTGCTGAAAGTAATTATGAGTTATGAATTTTTAATTCACAACTCAAAACTCAAAACTCATAATCGAAACATTAGGTGAAGATTATGAAGCATCCCTTGGTTATAATAGTGACAGGGCTTTCAGGCTCAGGCAAGAGTACTGCTCTCAAGGTTATTGAAGATGCAGGTTTTTTTTGCATGGATAACATACCAATAGATTTGCTTATGAAGTTTGTTGACATATATGATCTTGCTTCTTTAAATATGACAAGAATCGGCCTTGGTATGGATGTTAGGGGGGGTGCTTCTTCTTTTGTGGAAAAGGCTCCTGATGTCTTTACGATATTACGTGATCTGAGTGGTTCATTCAGACTGATATTTTTAGAGGCTAAAATAGAAACCATGTTAAATCGGTTTAAGGAATCCAGACGAAGACATCCCTTAAGCGATTCGTATCCTAATCTGGTTGATGCAATAAAAGAAGAGGTATCCATAATGGCGCCCATACGAAGCCAAGCAGATTATGTCATTGATACAACAGATATAAATGTACATGATTTGGCATCAAAGATATCTGATATAGTCTCACATGTTGATAAGTCCAGAGATATGTACATACAGGTGAGCTCCTTTGGGTTCAAAAACGGGTTACCAATGGATGCTGATATTGTTATGGATGTAAGGTTCTTACCAAATCCATATTTTGTTGATGAGTTGAAAGATATGACAGGAAGGCATGGTAAGGTGAAAAATTTTTTGAGATCTCACAATAGTTATGTTCAGTTTATGAACAGATGGAAAGACCTGATAAGATATGTACTGCCCCTTTGTAAGGAGGAGGGAAGGTCATATCTCAATATAGCTATTGGCTGTACAGGGGGTAGGCATAGATCAGTGGCTGTGGCAGAAGAGATCAAGAAAGTAATCGAAGATGCAGGATTCAGTTGTGAAATTATACATAGGGATCTTGGTTAAGGAGGATATCTGATATGGTTGGTATAGTAATAGTTGCTCATGGAAGGCTTGCACAAGCTTTTGTGGAGGCCGCAGAGATGATAGTAGGACCAAGCGATCAATTAAAGTCCTGTTCATTCAGTCAAGAAAATAGCGTAGATCAACTTAGGAAAATATTAAAGACATCTGTTAAGGATGTGGATGATGGTGATGGTGCTATTATCCTGACAGATATGTTTGGTGGTACTCCATCAAATATTAGTCTCTCTTTTTTAGAACATAACAAGATTGAAGTTGTAACTGGAGTAAATTTGCCTATGGTTATAAATGCCCTTACAAAAAGAGAAGGCAGAAAGATCGGAGATCTAGTGCATCTACTAAAGGATAATGGTTGCAAAAATATCTATATTGCATCAGAAGTCCTGGCCACTAATTTTAAAAAGTCATGAACCTTATTCTTGTGAGGGTAGATGATAGATTCGTTCATGGTCAAATTCTTGAATCCTGGATACCATATCTAGATGTCCAATGTGTTATAGTAGTGAACGACTATTTGGCCTCAGACGATTTCCAAAAGGCTATTATGTCTATGGCAATACCTGATAGGATTATTATTAAAATAATCTCCATAAAAGATGTGGCTGGCTTGATACATGACCCGCTACTTAAAGGCAAGAGGGCGCTACTTATTGTGTCTTCTATTAAGGATGCATATAAGATATGCCAAGAAGGGATTTTCTTTACAAGACTTAATATTGGAAATCTAAAGATGCAAGACGGATGTAAACAGTTGTCTTTCTCGGTTTGGGTTGATCATGAAGATGTAGATATATTGAAAAGGTTCATAGCAGATGGGGTGTACATAAGTCTGCAATCTGTTCCAAGGGAGCGGGATATAGACTTACGTACTATAATAGAGATGATAGACATATGATAGCATCTATCATTATAAGTATTATAATAGGGTCTATATTATGGCTTGATAGGACTTTTTTGTTTCAGCTAATGTTGTCTCGTCCTGTAATTATTGGATGTATATTAGGATTTATCATGAAAGATATAAAGACAGGTCTTTTAGTAGGGGCATCTCTGGAATTATTGTGGCTTAATGATCCGCCTGTAGGCACATACATACCCCAAGATGATTCCTTTTGTGCTGCGGTCGCAACCCCTGTGGCATGCACTGCTGCCATGTTTATGCCTTCACCTCCTGCAGCAGGTCTGGCTTTATTTATTAGCATCCCAACTGCTATATTAGGAAAGATACTGGATTCTCATATAAGAAGATCTAATGTCAGGTTTCTACATACTAATCATCCTGGTAAATATACTGCAGATTATATAGACAGTGTAATGAAAAAGGCCATTTTAGGGGCCTTTTTTTATGCCCTTCTGGTTATTGGTTCGACTACAATAGGACTGTGTTTTATTGTACACTTGATTGGCGATAGCCTACCAGATTTTCTTGAGTCGGCCTTATCATATCTACCTTATATAAGCATTCTTATAGGATTAGCAGGGATTGTAAGGTCTCAGAGATCTGTAAAAACAACAGCCTTTGCCTTTTGCATGGGTATTTCAGTTGTTATATTGATTAGATGGGTACATTAACTATAAGGGTTCAGCCCTCAGCTAACAGCCCTCAGCAAGTTAAAGGAAAACAATGTATTTATTTAAAAACCACTGCGTCCGCAATTGAAGGTTTTGCCTTTACTGAAAACTGACGACTGATGGCTGAAAGCTTACCATTAATTATACGTAAGGCAACACAAAATGACCTCTATGAGATCTTGCAAATCGAGAAGGTATCATTTAGCCTACCATGGGATATGGATACATTTATTTCCACCTTAAATAACCCTAGAGGTAAAAACATTGTTGCTTTAATGGGTCAGGCCTTGACATTTGACATTCTGAACCACAACATGGATTTATGCCAACGAACTAAAAGGGAATATCAAATGTCAAGGCCTGACCCCGCAGAGGTATTGGTTGGATATTGTTTTGCATTTGAGATGAGAAGCATGATACACTTGCTAAATCTAGCTGTGATGCCCGAATTTAGGAGAAAAGGTATAGGGCGGGCTCTTGTAGGGGAGATTATATCTCTGGCTGCGCTATCCAATCGTCAGAGTATCTTTTTAGAGGTGAGGATGAGCAATGAATCAGCTAAATGTCTGTATAGGTCTATGGGCTTTCGACACGTATGCACCTGGAAGCGTTACTATATAGATACAGGTGAAGACGCGGATGTTATGGTCAAGACTATTTGAGTTAGGGAGTTAAGGAGTTAGGGAGTTAAGGAGTTAGGGAGTTAAGGAGTTAGGGAGTTAAGGAGTTAGGGAGTTAAGGAGTTAGGGAGTTAAGGAGTTAGGGAGTTGTAGAGGACTCTTAAACCCTCAACTCCTGAACACTTAACTCACAAACTCAGTTCAGGAGATTTAGATAGTGAAAGATCTTGAGTGCTCTGTTATCAAAAATCAAAAGGTTGCTAACAACACTTATTTGCTGGCTTTGAGGTGTGATGGCCACATTGGTGAATACATGCCTGGACAATTTGTTATGATAAAGATAAGCAGCAATACTCATCCATTCCTCAGACGTCCATTTGGCATACTTGGATATTCTGATGGCCTGCTATATGTGCTCTATAAAGTAAAGGGGCAGGGCACATACATGCTTTCTAATAAGCACCCAGGGGACAAGTTATGGGTTTTAGGTCCTTTGGGCAAAGGGTTTAGCCTTCCCGAGTGCAATGAAGAACCCTTTTATGTTGCAGGTGGAACAGGCCTGCCCCCCATATTTTCATTAGCCCAGCACCTGAAGAAGGGGCATATTATGATAGGCGCAAAAAGCTTGGACGACCTGGCATTAGTAGAGCAGATACGTAATATCCCAAATACAAAGGCATCTTTTACTACAGAGGATGGATCCTTTGGCTTCAAAGGATTAGTGACAGATGTACTTAAGAAATGCGTCTCGAGAGGGAGGGGTCATGTCTTAACATTTGACATTTTAGAGCACGATATACAATTAAATCAGATGACTGAAAAAGAATGTCAAATGTTAAGACATGACCCCCTAATAATATATGCATGCGGACCTTATGACATGTTAAGGCAGACTTATATAATTGCAAAAAGGTGTAGGGCCAGATGCCAGGTATCTCTTGAAGAACATATGGCATGCGGGTTTGGTGTGTGTCAAGGGTGTACAGTAGAAACAAGGTCTGGTAACATGCGTGTCTGCAAAGACGGCCCAATATTTGATGCAGCGGATATTATATGGAGATAGCAGTGGATACAACCATAAAACTGATACAAGGCCTTGAGCTAAAAAACCCTGTAATGAATGCATCTGGTACATTTGCCTATGGTGAAGAATGCTCTGAGATATTTGATCTATCCATAATGGGAGGGATTATAACAAAGGGGTTATCTTTATTACCAAATAAAGGCAATCCCCCTCCACGGATAGTAGAGACCCCCTGTGGACTCATTAATGCTATTGGCCTTGAAAATATAGGGGTAGATGCCTTTTTGAAAGACAAGCTCCAATTTCTTATGCAATTTAAGACTCCTATCATTGTTAATTTCTTTGGCAGCTATGAAGAAGAATATGTAGAATGTGCCAGGAGACTCTCTATTGAAGGGGTGGCTGCCTTGGAAATGAATGTCTCATGTCCCAATATAAAATCAGGAGGGATCCAGTTTGGTACAGATCCTCATACCCTGTATGCCTTGGTGAGAAAGGTAAGGGATGTAACCACTAAGCCATTAATAGTAAAACTTTCTCCTTTGGCTGGTGATATAGCAGAGATGGCATTCTCAGCCCAGGACGCAGGGGCAGATGCCATTACCTGCATAAACACCATACCTGCTATGGCTATTGATGAAGAGACGTGGCGTCCAACCCTGGGTAATATAACTGGTGGATTATCTGGGCCTGCTATCAAACCAATAGCGCTGCGCACGGTCTGGGAGGCATCCCACAAGGTCGATATCCCTGTCATAGGCTGTGGTGGAATATCTTCATCTGCTGATGTCATCCAGTTTATGCTGGCAGGTGCATCTGCTGTAGAGATAGGGAGTTTTTCTCTGAGAGAGCCATTTTGCTTTCCTGATATCATAAATGGGCTTACTCAATACATGGGAAGACATAGTATAGACACCATACAAGATGTAATTGGAAGGCTTAAACTGTAATGTAACTGCTTAGGTGGATAGACTGAGGGTGGAAGGCTGAAGGTAGAAGGTGGAAGGTTTCCAATGCGTGATCACACAAAACTAGGTATTTAGCCTTTAAATAGCTTGATTCGAGCGTTGCGAGATGGTTGAAATGGTTCAGCCTTATTTTCTTCAATCTAAATAGCTGGGTGGTTAAAAAATCATGTGCGATCACACAAGACTCAGGGCATTTGTGTTGGCTGAAGTTGTATACCTATGAATTCAAAAACCAAAACTCATAACTCAAAACTTAAAACTTATAACTTAAAACTTATAACTCACAACTCTCCATTCTTAGTAGTATTTGTATGGCTATGCGCAGGGATCTTTCTGGGATTAAAGGATATAAGCGCCCTTTCATTTACCCTTGTATTTGCCCTCATACTAACCCCTAAACAAAGGATAGTGCATGCTATTCTTGGTATTATTCTGGGGCTATTTTCTATAACCTGGATCCCAGGAGATATTAATATACCAGATGGAGAACATACAGTAGAGGCAAGGGTTGTTACTTGTGGTTTTGAAAAGGGGATATATAGGGTTTATCTTGATCACCTGAAACTCGATGGGGCCCGGGTAGGTGGCCATGGGTGGATTGCCCGTATAAATGTCTATAAACACATAGGGTAGTTAACCAAAGGAATGCACATAAGATCAAAGGTTATATTAAAAAAGCCCAGACCTTACGGTAACATAGGAGAATTTGACTATACCAGATATCTTAAAACTAAGGGTATTACATTAACAGGGTATATAAAAGACTTCAATGAAATAGAGAAGATAGGGTCTACATCTATAAGCAAAAATCAGAGGTTTAAGGCTCACGCATCAAAGATACTGTCAAATCTTGCCAGGCCAGAGGCAGAGGTATTAAAGGCTGTCTTACTGGGGGATAAATCATGCTTGACCAATTCTATAAGGGACAGGTTTGCCTGCCTTGGGATATCTCATCTTATGGCCATCTCTGGACTGCATATAGGCTTGGTCATCATGTTTGGGTATCTGATATCATTTAATGTCCTAAGATGTATTCCACCTATTGCCACCAGGCTTGATACACCACTTGTAGCAAAGATTATAGGCCTTTTAAGTGCATTATTGTATGCAGGCCTTGTAGGTCCATATATACCCACTATTAGGGCCACTATAATGGCAATGGTAGTAGTAGGTTCTCTTCTCCTTACACGGAAGAATGATATCACAAACTCTCTTGCATTCTCAGGTATTGTAATACTTCTTATATGGCCTATTAGCATATATAGTCCGAGCTTTTTGCTATCCTTTGTCGCAGTATTAGGAATAATTGGGATAATAAACAAATTCAACCCAAAATCAAGATTCTTAAGCCTTATCATAATAACTATAGCTGCTACTGTATTTACCCTGCCCATGGTATTGTATATATTCGGTTTTGTCTCACCCTTAGGGCTTATATCCAACCTCATCTTTGTACCTGTATTTAGCCTGTTTGTCATGCCCCTTGGTCTGACAGGCCTTTTAGTAACCTTTATCTCAGATGCTATGGCTTCATATCTCTTTTTACTTTCTATGTATGGTATTACCCTTATCCTCAAGGCAGGTGATCTATTTGGCGTGCTTTTGCCTGTTAAAAGACCATGGCTTATATGGGTATACTCATGCTATTTTGGCCTTATCCTGGCTTTTTTTGGTAAAAAGACCAGGGCAAGAACAATACTTGTCACACTAAGTGTTATCCTTATAGTTACATTACCCATAGCCCAGCAGCAGATAAGGCTAGGTAGACCCCTTACATTTGATTTCATAAGCGTTGGTCAGGGAGATGCAACCCTTATAACCTCTAGGAGGCACGCAATATTGATTGATGCAGGTGGATCATGGTCAGGATTTGATACTGGCAGATTCATTGTGGCCCCTCACCTATTGCAAAGGGGTATAACAAGATTGGACCTTGTAGTCATAACCCACTCTCACCCTGATCATATAGGCGGAATACCCTTTATCCTAAAGCGCTTTAATGTAGATAAAGTATGGACAAATATGGTCTCAGACTGGGATCCTGTATTTGAAGATGTTACAAGGATTACAAGATCAAGGTCCATACCAATAAAAGCAGTGTGTCTGGGTGATTCTATAAATCTGGGGGATATAACAATTGAGGTGTTAAACCCACTTAAGAGGATAGACAGGAGAAAGAAGGGGATGAATCTGAACTTGTACTCTATTGTACTAAGGATAGGGAATAACGATATGAAAGGACTATTCATGGCAGATGCAGAAGGTATGGCAGAGCTATCCTTGAGCCATCTGGGTAGGAGCATATCAGCAGATGTGCTCAAGGTAGCCCATCACGGGGCAGCCAGATCCTGTCAAGAAGTGTTCTTGAGTAAGGTAAAGCCAAGCATTGCGGTAATCTCCTGCGGCTATAAAAACAGATATCATGTACCCAGCCCTGCTGTACTGCAGCGATTGGGGGGCAATAACATAAAGGCCTTCAGGACAGATATGGATGGAGAGATAATGATAAGGTGCAAAGAAGGTATCCTGGATGTTAAGTTGCAAAGTCCTTATGCCGATATAAGATAAGATGACAGAGATAAGGGAAGGCTACAGAGGTTTTTCAATGGTTGAACTAATGGTAGTTGTGGTAATTATTGCTATTGGTGCAGCCTTGGCTGCCCCAAGTCTTAGCAGCTGGCTTGCTAAACAAAAATTAAATAGTTCAGCAAGGACCCTTGCATCCCACCTTCAGCAGGCAAGGATGGCATCTGTCGAGGGCAATGAGAATGTAAGGGTCAGCTTTGATCCAAATAATGAATGGTATATCGCTATTGCCAACACACAAGGAATAATAGTGCCAAAGACCTTCATGCCAGCAGGGATAGACATAGTAAATATCACCTTCACGAATAACTCAACCGGCTTTAACAGCCGGGGCATTGCCTTGAACTCTGGCAGTGTGGACATACAGTATAACAAGGCCCCTTTGGCCGATAGAACCAGGACCATAACATTATCACCTGGTGGTAGTATAAGTGTAAATTAGGAGAAGTCTATTTTGGAATATAATATACAATCAAATCAGATATTTAAAAAGAAATGTCAAATGCCAAGACCTGATTCCTATGACGGAAATGGCATGACTTTAGTCGAGCTAATGGTGGTCATGGTTGTATCAACCTTACTCATGGCAGCAGTGTATGCTGCCTATCTAACCCAGCATAAGACCAGCCATGTCCAGCATCAGGTTGGTACAATGCAGCAGGATCTAAGGGCAGCAATCGATATAATGGAAAGAGATATAAGGACAGCAGGTTGTGATCCACTAGGTACTGCCATAGCAGGTGCAGGTGGTCTTGCAGTAAGCACAGGACCTGCTTCTATCCGCGTACTAATGGATATTGATGAAAGCGGTGCCATCCTAAGTACTACTACAGGCATTGATGAAGATGTAAGATATACATACAGTAATAACGCCATCTTGCGGAATAATCAGATAAATAATCAGATAATAGCTCAAGACATTTCAAACATGGCGCTTAACTATAATACAGGGACAGGGGGCAATATAAATTCTGTGGATATAACTATCCAGGTGCAAACCGAACAGATAGATCCGGATACAGGTAATCACCTTACTCGTACTTTAACGAGACGGGTGAGATGCCGAAATATAGGGCTATAAGGCAAAAGGCTGATGGCTAAAGCCTTTGGAAGGAAATCGAGGATGGATAGAATAAACAGCAAAAAAGGCTTCACCCTTATTGAGGTTGTTATAGCCATACTTATATTTGCACTAGGGATCATAGGAGTAGCAAAGATGCAGGCAGAGGCAGTAAAGGGCAACAGCTTCAGCATGCAGGTGACTGATGGCTTGAACCTTGCCCAGAATCAACTGGAGTCTCTTATGAGTTTGCCCTATATTCATAATTCCCTGAACAACGGGACCCATAATCCTCCAGGAACTGCGTCTGGTACAGGATGTACCTATACAATAACATGGGTTGTCCAGGACGATACACCTGTTACAGGCGTAAAGCAGATAGATGTAACATCTTCATGGGCTGAGAAAAATGTTCCTCACAGTATCACTATTTCATTTATAAGGGGGCAGCCATAATGGGTGAGACAGAAAACAGAGAAGGCCAGGAAGGTATGGTACTGGTACTTGTCTTATTGGTTCTGGTAGCAGCTGTTATTATAGGTACGACTGTAATGCGTTCTTCCACGATAGAGACAAAGATAGTTGGGAATGAGAGGATCTACAAGCAAGACTTCTACCTGGCAGAGAGTGCAGGTAACTACACTATTGCTAACTTTGATATCTTTGCTAGTTCAGTGGCAATGAATATGAATACAACGTATGATTTTTCATCCCAACTACCAGGCGACAGCATAATCAGTAATGCTGCTATTAGTTTGGAACTGTTTCGGGAAGGCACCTCACAGGTAGGTTCTGGCTCAAGTGCAACACAATTAATTACCAGATACTACAGGGCCGTATCCACCCTGAACAATCAGACCATAGAGATAGGGGTATGGAAGAATTTCCCGGAACAATAAAGGCTAAAAACAAGGAGAAATCTGTTATGTATAAGAAGAGTATATTATTATTTCTGGGTCTTTGTTTCTTGCTCACATATAACCCAGCCGTAGCTGATGACACAGAGATCTTTTCTGGAGGGTTGATAAATGTTACCCCGAATGTGCTGATCATATTTGACACATCAGGATCCATGTCTGATGATGTCCCGTGTAGTGTCTATGACCCTGATCATGACTATTCTGAGGATTTTGGCGGCGGTTGGGAGGACCCTGAGCCTGCTTATGAGAGATATAAGGTCTATTATAAATCAGGTAGTGGTGGATGGGGGGCTGACTCTTGGGATGTATTTACCAACAGCACCTCTGATATTGGCTGCGCTGATGCAAGAGACACTCTTGATACCATTGGTCACTGGCAGGGCTACATAGAGGATAGTTCTCCATACAATTGTGGAGGCTCTAATGCCGAGAGCCTTGCAATAGGGAATTTTTTGAATTTTTTGGATTCTCCAAATACAGAGTACGATTCAAAGATCAATGTTGCAAGAAACACAATAAAAGATCTGCTTGATAGTGTCAGCGATAGTGCAGTCAGATTTGGCTTGATGAGGTTTAATACAAACAACCGAGGGGCTAGTGTTGTTGCAGACATAGGTTCTAGTGATGCCACTATAAAGACTGCACTCGATGGTTTTATAGCACTTGGTGCAACACCACTTGCAGAGAGTATGGCAGAGGCAGGGCTATATTTTGCCGGCAAGTCATCCTGGGCAAACCCGGGCACAACATATACATCCCCGATACAATGGAGGTGTCAGAAGAATTATATAATATTGATGACAGATGGCAACTCATGGTCTGATGAGGGTGATGGCAATGGTAGTAATATATTCACCCGTGCTGACTATATTAATGGTCATTCTATAGGTGATTATGACAATGATGGGGCTGACCCAGGGACAGATATCCATGGAGGCACCCACTGGCTCGATGACGTGGCAAAGTTCCTACATGACGAAGACCTCATGGTGGATCCCGCAACAGACAGTGCAGGTGAATCCTTTGACACTGATTCCTATGGCACATCCTGGCAACAGAACATAGTCACCTATACGATCGGCTTTGCAACTGAAACAGATGATCTATTATTGAAAAGAACCTCTGCGGATGAAAATGATTCTGAAGGCCCTCATGGTTGCGGCGAATACTACTCTGCTGAAAACAGCACCCAATTGCAAGGGGCATTTAGTGATATTATAGGAGCAATAATAGCAACAAATGCAAGCTTTATAGCACCAGTAGTACCTGTGAGCAAGATGAACAAGGCCTACGCAGGAAACAGCGTTTATTTAGCTTTGTTCAGGCCTGTAGATGCATCTGGATTCTGGGAAGGTAACCTTAAGAAGTTCGGACTCGATAGCAATGGCAACCTCCTACAGAAGGACGGCAATCCTGCTGCAGATGCAAATGGCCAGATCTTGACCAATGCTTCCTCCTGTTGGCAAAGGAGCAGTAATGACGGAAGTAATGTAAAGGAAGGTGGCGCTGGCGAAGTAGCGCTTCATCAGGTGGATAGAAAATTCTATACATATCAGGGCACTGCAAATAAGGATCTGACCCATGATGACAATGCATTTTCAGTGGATAATACAGCAATTACTGCAACCACAATGGGTGTGGCTACTGATGCTGAAAAAGACGACCTGATCAATTATCTAACGGCAAAAGATAAATATGCTCAAGGCGGAACCAGTGAGAGGGAGTGGGTCATAGGTGATATTCTTCATTCAAAGCCTGCAATTATGTATGATGGTAATAATACTGTAATCTTTGTAGGTGCCAATGACGGTTTTCTGCATGTATTTGTTGATGATGACAAAGGGACCGAGACTTTAAGCGATGATACAGTAAGTGAGAAATGGTGTTTTGTGCCATGGGATCTTTTGCCAAACCTGCATCTGTTGAAAGACAGTTCAACTCACAGCTATTTTGTAGATGGGTCTCCTGTCGTGTACAGAGCAAGCAATACCCAATATGTGTGCTTTGGCCTGAGACGTGGTGGCAATAAGTACTATACACTAAAGATAGGCGAATATAACGCTAATGGGGATTATATCTCAGATGGCTATCTCTCCCCTGAATGGGCATGGGAGATAAGTCCAAATATACTTGGCTCTGAAACACTTGGGCCGTCGGGGTCTACGCCCCGTCTATGTACAATAACCAGGAGTGGGGAATACAGGCGGGCCATACTTTAC
>JAGGYK010000313.1 GCA_021162585.1 Deltaproteobacteria bacterium | reverse complement strand
GAACTGAAAAAGATATCCGGCTATGACGGAGTGGTCGGTGTGGATGTCATGAGGGCCTGTCTTAGTGATTATTTCGGCGGCATTACGGACCCGGGCAAATTTATGGCATCAGGCATGACATTCTGTTCCATGCTTCCCATGAGAAGCATTCCATTTAAGGTCATCTGTATGCTCGGCATGAACCACGATGCGTATCCCCGTCAGCAAAAGGCAATGGGCTTTGATCTTATATCAAGAAATCCAATGAAGGGAGACCGCTCAAAGAGGGATGACGACCTCTACCTGTTTTTGGAGGCCATAATTTCTGCAAGGGACATCCTTTATATAAGCTATGTGGGCCAGAGTATTACTGACAACACCATAATACAGCCCTCTGTTCTGGTGAGCGAGCTCCTTGATTACATAGACAAGGCCTTTACTATTGATGACAATCTAAATGTGAGTGATCGTGTGCTTACCATGCACCGCCTTCAGGCATTCAGCCCTGAATATTTCAAGCCCGGCGGGAAATATTTCAGCTACTCAATGGAAAACCTGGTTGCAGCCCAAAGCCTGCTCAAGGAAGACAAGTCCCCCTTGATATTTATTCCCGCCCCCCTTGAAACACCTGGTGATGAGTGGAAGACCGTTGATGTGGATACCTTGTGTCAGTTTTTTAGAAATCCCGCAAAATTCTTGCTCACAAGGAGGCTTGGTCTTGTGATGGAACAGGCCCAATTGAGGGTGGAAAACGTAGAGCCCTTTGATCTAGATGAACTCGAAAAATACGGAATAAAACAGGACATTGTCCGGAAGAGAATGGATGGTAGAGATATGAAACAGCTCTTTTCCATGATCAGGGCAAGCGGGCAGATCCCTCAGGGCAATGTGGGTACATGTTTTTTTGAAGGTCTCCTGGGCAAGACTAATCTATTTGTAAAGAGGGTTCAGAAGTATACCAATGGCCGTGATGTCATGCCCGTGGATGTAGATCTCCTGATAAAAGGCTTCAACATAACAGGACATCTGAAGTGCTATGGGAAATATCGCCTGGTCAATTACCGGCATACAAAGATTAAGGCCATCGATCGTCTGAGGACATGGATACAGCACCTGGTGCTGAATGCCGTTTGTAATGATGGTGAGGTGGAGAGTTTTTATATCGGCTCAGATAAGGTGATGTTGTTTAGGCCAGTGGAAGACAGCATGGACATACTTGCCGGGCTTTTAGATATATACTGGAAAGGTCTCATGATGCCCCTGCATTTCTTCCCTGAAACTTCCTGGGCTTACGCAGATAAAGGTAAAAAAAAGATAGATAGATCTCCTGCGGATTCGATGAAAAAAGCACGGGAGGCCTGGGAGAGCACGGATTACAAAAAGGGTGAAGAAAACGACATCTATTACCAGACATGCTTCAATGGTTTGGACCCCCTGGATGAAGCCCTTGAAGAGCTTGCCATTGGCATCTATGGTCCGCTTATAGAAAATGGCAGAGAGGAAATGCTATGAAGGAACTTGATCTCCTCAATATTCCCCTTCACGGGACGCATCTGATCGAGGCGAGCGCAGGCACCGGCAAGACCTATACCATTGCATTCCTGTTCTTGAGGCTTCTGCTTGAAGATGATGTGGGCATCGAGGAGATCCTCGTTGTCACCTTCACCGTGCCTGCAACAAATGAGCTGAAGGAGAGGGTAAGAAAAAACATCAGGGCCGCGCTTAAAGCCTTTGAGTCGGGCAGTAGCGATGATGAGATCCTCAATGGTCTGGTGAAAAGGTCTGCTGACCGTGCCGGGGCCATCAGGCGTCTAAAAAATGCACTTATGAGATTTGATGAAGCAGCCATCTTTACCATCCACGGTTTCTGCCAGAGGATGCTGCATGAGATGTCATTTGAGAGCAGGAGCTACTTTGATGCCGAAATTATCAGTGATCCGAGGGATATTGTAAAGGAGGTCGTAGAGGATTTCTACAGACTGCATTTTTACACCCAGATGCCGCCGGAGCTCGTCAGTTATGCCTTAAATAAAGGTTATACAGTTCGCTTCTTCCTCAATCTGCTGGACAAGGCAAGTCTGGATTCAATGATAATCCCGGAGATTCAAAGGCCTCGGCTCGATGAATTATTGCAGTCATCCTCCCAGGCATTTGAGGAGTTGAGAAACAAATGGACGGAAACAAGAAAAGAGGTTGAAGATATACTCCTGAATGACAAAGGTCTGCGCCAAAACATCTACAAGAAAAAAAGCATACCCAAGTTGATTGAGGAAATGGACATCTATATGTCATCTGAGAGCAGTGAGTTACCCCTGTTTGAAAATTTTGTGAAATTTACCTCTTCAAAACTGGGGTCATCATTGAAAAATGGCTTTGACCCGCCCCGGCACATATTCTTTGACATGTGTGATGATTTCGCAAAAAAGGCGGATACGCTCCAGGAAGAAATGAACCTCTATCTTACATGGCTCAAGAGGGAATTGTTTGAGTATGTACATGCTGAGCTTCCAAAGAAAAAGGAAAAGATGGGGGTTTTGCACTTTGATGATCTGCTTGTGAACATGCGGGATGCCCTTGCCTCCAGGCACGGTGATGCGCTGATCAGGGCTGTAAGGCAGAAGTTTTCTGCGGCGCTGATCGATGAGTTTCAGGACACAGACCCTGTGCAGTATGAGATATTCAGGACCATCTTCTCTGATGGCGCCCTGTTTCTGATTGGAGATCCGAAGCAGGCCATTTACAGCTTTCGGGGGGCGGATATCTTTACCTATATGAAGGCATCAGGAGATGTTGATCCTGATAACAGACACACACTGAAGATGAACTGGCGCTCTGAGCCGGGCCTGATAGATGCCGTCAATACTATGTTCTCACGGGTAAAGAATCCATTTGTATATGAGAGAATTGGGTTTGAGAAGGTAGCTGGGGCAGATAAAGAGGAAAGAAAAGAACTCAAGGAAGTTGAGGATTTTTCCTTTAAGCTGTGGTTCCTGCCCTCTGTTTACAAAACTTGCATGAATATCTCTGATGCCGGCAGTAGGATTGTGCGCGGTGTCGCTGCAGAGATATCACGGTTGCTTGAATTAGGAGATCACGGCATGGCGTTAATAGGGGATAAGCCCGTTGAACCCAGGGATATTGCCGTCCTGGTAAGATCCCATTCCCAGGCAAGAAAGATGAGGGACATCTTGAGTTCCTTAAATATCCCATGTGTGCTCTACTCTGATGAGGATGTCTTTGACAGCAGGGAAGCCCTGGAGATGGAGATGGTGCTAAACGCCATTGCTGAACCAGCCAGGTCAGGGCTGATAAGGTCTGCCCTTATGACCAGGATAATGGGCAATAACAGCAGGGATATTGAAGACATCATAGAAAATGACCAAAAGGGTGAAGAGCTTATTGAGAGGTTCATGAACTATCATGACCTTTGGGAGAGATATGGATTTATCTATATGTTCAGACGGTTTATGGCGGAAAATGAAGTAAGATCCTCTCTCCTTGCCTTTCCAGACGGAGAGAGAACACTTACCAATATTCTTCATATCTCTGAACTTTTAGGCAGGGCGGCTATAGAAAAAAGACTTGGTATAACACATCTTCTCAAATGGCTCTCAGAACAAAGGGACAGGACGCTGACCCGGCCTGAAGAATATCAGCTCAGACTTGAGAGTGATGGGGATGCAGTAAAGATAGTGACCATACATAAGAGTAAGGGGCTTGAATACCCAATTGTGTTCTGCCCATTTAACTGGGGGAAATCCAAGCTTCAGGATAAAGACAATTTCAGCTTTCACGATGAAGCGAATGATAATGTGCATACCCTGGATCTTGGCTCAGATAACAGGGAAGACAACAGTAAGATTGCAGAAAAAGAGCAGCTTGCAGAAAATATGAGGCTGCTCTATGTGGCCCTGACCAGGGCTGAGAACAGGTGCTATCTTGTCTGGGGCAATATCAATAATTCAGAGACCTCACCACTCGCATATTTGCTACACCACAAACATATTGAACCAGGCCAAGATATCTTAAACTCAATGGAGTGTATTAAGGATCTTGGTAACGAAGAGATGCTAAAGGATCTGGATGCCCTGGTAAATGTTAAGGGGACACATATCTTTATGGAACCCCTTCCCGGGGGCATGCCTTCTCGATATGTCCCTGCTTCAAGGAAGGAGACAACCCTTTCCTGCAGGGAGTTTAAAGGGAGGATTGAGCGTTCATGGGGAATATCCAGTTTCTCATCGCTGGCTTCAGGCATTTCTCAACTCACGGATGCAGCAGACCATGATGCCCTTTATCTTATGCCGGTTAAGGAAGAGGCCAAAGAGGAGATCGATAGGGCGGACATATTCAGCTTTCCCAGGGGCGCGCGTTCGGGGACTATGCTGCATAAGGTATTCGAGCTCCTGGATTTTACCGCAGACGATTCCTCGAAAAGGGGACTCATAGCTGAAATCCTTGATCAGTACGGGTTTGAGGCCAGGTGGAAGGATGCTGTGTTCAACATGGTGAAAAAGGTGCTTGACTCCCCCCTGGAGAAAGACCGAAGGGATCTTATGCTTTCCAGGATAAGGCCTGAACACAGATTTAACGAACTTGAATTCTGGTTCCCGCTCAAGACCATTTCAAGAGATTCTCTTAAGAGAATCTTCGCGGAATTTTGTCCCCATGAAGTGCCAGGGGACTTTCCCGAGATGATAGGGGATCTGCATTTTGAACCTGCCGAAGGCTTTATGAGGGGCTTCATAGACCTGATTTTCTCTTTTGACGGGCGTTTTTACCTCATTGACTGGAAATCAAATTACCTGGGTCCCCGGGTGGAAGACTACAACCAGCACGCGTTAATGGAGATGATGAAGAGCCACTACTATATACTGCAGTATCATTTGTACACGGTGGCCCTGAACCAGTATTTGAAGATGAGACTTAAGGGTTATAAGTATGACGAGCATTTCGGTGGGGTATACTATATATTCCTGCGCGGCGTGGACCCGGCCGTGGGGCCGGACTACGGTATATTCCGGGCAAGGCCGAGCAATGCTATCATAGAGGCCCTCACAGATGGCATCACAGATGGGGTCAGCCTGAGAACCTAAGGAGGAAATGACAGGTGCGCAGATTGACTATTGACGCTTCCAAGATCCCGGCAGGGGTTGATCCCGGGGCTTTTGAGAAAATCGATATACATTTTGCAGATTATATGAAGTCCCTCTCCAACCATGCTGATGGGGTATGGCTGGCAGCGGCTTTACTCAGCAGGCACATCCGCGAGGGGCATATATGCCTAGATCTCAGGGAATCTGCCGGCAAACCCATGGCGCAGGATGAATCCGATACATCCTCCATAATCTGCCCTGTCCTTGAAGAGTGGAGCCAACAGCTTAAAGACAGTCCTGTGGTTGGCTCTCCCGGTGAATATACTCCAATGATTCTCGATGATTCATACAGGCTCTATCTGCGACGCTACTGGGAATATGAGACGAACCTCTCAGAGAGGCTTGTCGACTTATCTCACCGGAAAATGAAGATCGATCCGAAACTTCTCACCAAGGGCATCTCGAAAATTTTTCCAGGAGATACAAAAGAGATTGACTGGCAGAAGGTCTCAGCTGTTGCTGCCCTGGCAAGCGGGCTATGTGTGATCTCAGGCGGCCCTGGCACAGGAAAAACCACCACAGTGGCCAGGATCCTGGCATTGCTTCTTGAACAGGATATCAATCTGCGTATAGCCCTTTGCGCGCCTACCGGAAAGGCTGCAGACCGGCTTCAGGAGGCAGTGCGGGAGGAGGCAACTCGCCTTGACATAACAGATGAGGTCAGGGATGCAATGCCGGATGCCGGTTACACCATACATCGTCTGCTCGGTGTTCGATACGGCTCTGTTTATTTCAGGCATAATATCAAAAATCCTCTGCCCCACGATGTGGTGGTAGTAGATGAAGCCTCCATGGTGGACTTATCCCTCATGTCAAAATTGGTCGAGTCCCTTAAAGATGATTCCCGGCTCATCCTGCTGGGTGACAAGGATCAGCTCGCATCGGTTGAGGCCGGCTATGTTCTTGGAGACATATGCGATACAGGGATGAAACATGCCTATTCCTCAAGTTTCAGATCTTTTATTCAGGAGATCACCGGTTATAAAATAGAAGGGCAAGGCCCTCCAAATTTTCAGGACTCCATAGTCGAACTTCTAAAGACCTACCGGTTCAGCCCTGATAGCGGCATCAGGGAGTTGAGCATTGCTGTTAATGAAGGTGATGCTACGAGATGTATTAACATACTCAAGTCAGGTGAGAGACAAGATATACACACAACCGAGGGCCCGAGCCGTGAGGCCCTGAGACATGCACTGAAAGAAAAGGTGACCGAGACCTACAGGCCATATCTGCAGGCCAGGCATATTGACGAGCGTTTTGAGCTGCTTAACTCCTTCAGGGTGCTGTGTGCGCTCAGGAGGGGGCCATACGGGGTGGAGGGTATAAACCTCCTGATAGAGGGCATACTTGCTGAAGAGGGACTTATTCATCCAAAGGGGGCAAACTACCATGGCAGGCCCATTCTTATAACCAGAAATGACTATGATCTTAAGCTCTTCAACGGCGATGTCGGGATCATCCTTCATGACCCCGAGGCAAATGACATGAGGGCATTCTTTCCTGCTGCGGGCGGGAAGATAAAGAAGATATCCCCATCTAGACTGCCCGAGCATGAGACTGTATACGCCATGACCGTACACAAGAGCCAGGGCTCGGAGTTTGATAAGGTTTTGCTGATCTTGCCTGAGGAAGATTCTCCTGTATTGACCAGGGAGCTCATATACACGGGGATTACCAGGGCAAAAAAGGATCTTGATTTATGGATGAAAGACGATGTACTGCGTAAAGGCCTTTCGCGGAGGACCAGGCGCACTTCAGGCCTGCGCGATGCACTTTGGGCAGGAAAAGAGGGGGTCAGGTCTTGAATCGGGAATTTATATGAAAACAGGGGTCGGGGATCAGAGGGCAGGGGTCAGTTTAAAGAGAAAGATGAGATAAATTTAATCATTTACGAAAGCATTTTCATCTTTGGTTGTGAGCGTGGATCGCTCATACGCGTTTATATGAAAATAGGGGTCAGGGATCAGGGATCAGGGGACGGGGGTCAGTTTGAGACGGGGGAGACAGCGGACTGGGATGTTGTTTTGTTTTCATCCTTCAGTGTGTCCGACAGGGCATGGGGGCTATATGAAAATAGGCACAAAGCTTTGTAG
>JAGGYK010000066.1 GCA_021162585.1 Deltaproteobacteria bacterium | reverse complement strand
CTCTTGCTTTTAATTATGACATCTAAAAAGAGAGGAGCAACGGGGTCAGCTCGAGGAGTAACAGGGTTAGCCCTTGACATTGGACAAAATGAAAACTGGCCTAACCATTCATTCCAACCGACCGCTAAAAGCGGCGGCCGAATTCAAATGTTAGCCCTATGAAACAAGATGGATAGCAAATTGGCGCAAAAGAAATATCCCTTATCAATCCGCAATTGGCCAGAAGATGACCGGCCGAGAGAAAAGTTGCTGAAGCATGGGGAGCAGGCTTTAAGTAATGCTGAATTGCTTGCAATCCTGATCAGGACGGGAACTACTGGTAAAAGCGCCATTGATTTGGGGCGGGAGTTATTGAACAGATTTAAATCATTGCGGGCAATGAGCGGAGTTGACCTGTCGGAGTTTAGGAAGATCGCCGGCTTAAAAGATGCGAAAATAGCCCAGATAAAAGCAGCGATTGAATTGGGGCTGCGGATGATATAGTGGACCCCAATGTCAAGACCAATATTTTCCTTAGTTAAGGTGTGTTGTTTTAGTAGAGCCTTGTGTCTTACGTAAAGGTTGTCCGAGCCGAGCGAAGCGAAGCAATTTGGGTGGGTATAGCAAACCGCATGTATTGTGTTATATAATGTTACCCGCATTTCATCTTTTGCTACTTTATAATGGTTTTATCTGGGATATTTCCATTTTTAAAGTGCTTATCTAACCAACCTGAAACAACATTATCCCGGCTATCAAAATGTTTGACATAAGGTTTTATATCAAGAAGAGGTGTGCCCTCTAAAACATCTACTTCTGTAAAATATATTCTATTTCCCCTTATACTTTTGATTTTTACGATAGAAAGTCCTATATGATTGGGACGGTGAGGACTTCTTATTGCAAATATTCCATGTTTATCCTGTTCAAGAAATGGTTTTCCTTCAATTTCCTCTCTCTGTGACTTATGAAAATAGTATATTATAATCATGTGGCTAAACTTATCTAAGCCTTTTAAGCCACTGACATACCTATCTTTTAATTCAATCCACGCTTCTACTTCCTTTTTGAAAGTCCCTTGAATTGGAATATTTCTGCTTTCTTTGTAAGGTGAATGGATTATTCCTATCGGGTGCATTGTTATTCGATCCATAGGTTCACCTCTCTTATTATTACATCAAATATAAGGTAAAGACAGCAATTGCGCAATCTTTCACTAAAGGGCAAGAATGTTGCCTTAAAGACCTGGTTTTTTGCATTTTCTAAGTCTTTTCCATTAATCGTTTCTATTAAATCTAGGCAAATATCTCCCAACCCTTTTGCAATAGTCTATATATCTGGCGCCATGTATTTTCTCAAGATATTTTTCCTCATTCTTAACCATGTAATGAAAATAAAGAATACTAGCTATAACCAATAAAAGCAAAACTATCCTTGGTATAATAAGAAAGAAAGCGAGAAACATGATAAAGTAGGATAGAAAATATGGATTCCTGCAAAATTTGTAGATTTTCGTTTGTACAAGTTCTGTTTCTTGGTCTTCCAATATCCCAACTCTCCACGAATTTCCCAATTCTCGAGCAGAAATTATCCCAATTATCAAGCTGATAAGAAGTAGAATGCAACCTAAAATTGCTAGTAAGCCACGATGGAGGAATGGAAGGGGGATGAATACATCATAACAGTTCGTAATGAATAGAGAAATCAATACTACAGTAAATATTATCCCACCGAGTATCATTGCAATCTTAACTTCCTTGTTCTCTCCCTTAATAGGCAGGCCTGTTTTCTTCTTTGTTTTTAAATTCATGTAGACGAAAAAGGACTGGAAGAGAATGAGGTAGCACAGGACAATCCACTTGATATACATCAACTCTTTACATCCACCTTCAACGACTTATAGGCCTGATAGCTGAAATAGATCAAAGACAAGGTTATCCACCCATTGAAGTATGGGCGGTATGGATGCGGGGCAATGCCCATTATAAGCAATACCAGTGGAAATAGGTTCAAGACCCCGAATATAACAACGAGCATATAACCTATTCTTAGATTAGCCAGGCACAATAGACAGATAATAGCCCAGGCGATTGTAAAGGCTACTATAATAGTAAATGCCGGCATAGGATGGGATTCAGCAAATACTCTTGAACCCTCAAATTCAAATATTATCTTGAAAAGAATCTGGGCAATAATAAAGGCAATTGCAGCCTTTGCTTCCATTGATAAATTTTTCATAAATCTCATTTTCTTGCCTCCTTTTCATTTTTCTTTTTAAACATGTATCTGGGAATGTTTTGTTTATATTTCAGGTAAGCCTCCCCGTATTTATGTTCTAAAAAAGATTCTTCTTGCAAAACACCCCAGTGAATAGCACCAATCCATAGAAGTGACAAACCAACAAAGATTATGTTCATTAGCGAAATAGACCACCCCATCAAGTTCAAACCCAAAACAAACAAAAAACCACCGACATACATCGGGTTTCTAGAGTATTGATAAATTCCTGTTGTATTTACTCCACCCTTAAATTGTGCAAATGAATACATCGCAATCACATTTAAAATGATTCCAAAAATAAAAATCGGTAACCCACCCCAAAATAAAGCCCCAAGGTTGATAGATATAAAGATAGAACCAAAAAGAAGAGCTATAAATGGGAGCATCCCTCCTATAATCATACGTTTCTTGCCATAGAGTTCGTAAATTTCAGGGTCTTCGATGGGTTTTCCTCGCTTTTTATCAGCTAATATCATCGAAGCCCAAATTATCCCATATCCAATCACAAAGAAAAGCCATAGATTCCAGAATCCTAACATGTCAATCAACCTCCTTTTTGGGTTTTTTCCTGTGTGGTACGTTCAAGCCGAAAATCACATACCTTTGCCTAATTTATTATTCATATCCATTTTTTTAATAACGAATTTGGGCCAGGATAATTGTTGGCGAAGAGAGTTAGTCAAAAGATTTATTTCTTTCTCTTTTCCATGTCTTTTATTTTGGCATTAAGTCTTTCTCCCAAGTCTTCCATACATTCTATACATTCGCCAGTTAAGCGGCCATGTAGTCGATATTCATCGAAATTTTGTACCCAATCAGAACCAGCCCTTGGGCAAACCTTAATAAATTCCATGAATTTCACAAACCTTTCTAGAGTGACAGGGGTGATGGCATGTTCCATCTTACAGGCATCCTCATCAGCTATTTTATCATCTATATGAAGGATGTTGGTCAAGAAATTACGTATGGTTATATGTCTATGCCAAACCTCTCTCGCAATATTTTTACCTTTTTTTGTCAATTCCACATATTCATATTTTTCATGAATGACTAAACCCTCCTGAACAAGGGTATTTAGCATACTGGTAACAGTAGGTAACCTGACCATCATCTTTTCTGCTATATCTTTAACCCGAACAATTTTTTTGTCTTTCTCCAGGTTAAGGATAACCTCTAGATAATCTTCTTCTGTTGGTGTTAATCTTTTTTCAGTCATGATTTCCAAAAGATACTAATTAAGTTTTTTATGTTAGTTTAAAGTCTATCTCAAAGAAGAATTCTGTCAAGTCTTCTCCTGTAGATGCCATGAGAAAAATCTTAAAAAAGCAAGTTGGGCTGCCTTCATTAGCAGGCAGCCCAACTTGTCATTAAAAGATTAGGGAGTTATGTGTTTCTCTATCCAAGGAGTAAAGGTTTAATTTTACTCTCGTCTCCATCTGTATCCTGAACTAATGACCCCTGCAGCTAGCACTAACAGTACGAGGATAAATGACGGTTCAAGATTAGAGCCATAGGTAACTGTGGAAATAAAACATAGACCGCTTCGCTCAATACGGCTCTCGACGAAAACATCATCAATAAGGGTTGCAGCACCATCGGTCAAGGCATAGAGTTTGATGTATAACATATCAGTCTCGTCTGAGAAACGGATATTTGCACTGGCACGGTACCAGATCCCGGTTGAGCCTCCGCCTCCAATATCATCTACGCGGGAGACCTTCACTTTAATCCCCTCTGTGTCAGTAATGATCACCCTGTCAACAGGATCTTCTTGTTCAGGATCTTCCTCGTAAGCTCTCCCTACATCGATGGCACATCCCTGTCCTTGAATCGGATTGCTTGCAAAGAAAGTCCATTCTACTCTCAGCTCTTTTTCCATCCTTCCAAGGCACTTTGCTTCAGGCAGTTCTTCAGGCTGTGGAATCGCAAACACCAGTGCAGTGTCTCCCATTCCACCATAGTATCCACAGCGTGTCCATGGACCACCCATTGAATACCAGCTCCAGCCGTCGGGGGAAAGGGCATAGATAAGAAGAGGATCACCGTAATCGTTGATCCATTCATCACCCCGCGCATCTGGTGCCAGGGGCGGATCTGGCGGATCTCCCTCTCCAGGTACTCCAGGTGATTCGGGGTCCGGGTCTCCCTCCTGGGGCGGACAGTGAAGTTGCTCCCAGTTCAGTGCATCAAAATCCCAGACCTGATGGGTGTAGTATTCATTACCAGACCAATCTTCACGCAACGTGAGTATAACCGGAACTTCCTGTGGTGAATTATCTGCAATGGGATCCTTGATTGTAATGGAAGCTTCATGCTCACCAGAGCCCATCCCAGCGATATCGACGGATACTTCCACGGTGTTCTTATCTTCCTCTCCTGTGGATGTTCCAGATTCTGGATCTAAAAAGAGCCAATAGGCATCATCATCTGCTGACCAGTTAAGGATATATGCACCTGAGTTCCATATATCGAGGGTTTTGGGATCAGGATTTTCCCCTCCTTGGGTTGCAATAAAGTTAAGCTGTGATGGACTAAAGCTTATCTCCGGAGGGGTTTCTGGTAAGACTGTTAAGAAAACAGGGACTGTCTGAGTTTGACCTGGATCATTTGTGTCAGTGATAGTAATGGTTGCTTCATAGTTGCCAGCAACCATTCCTGTAATATCAACCGATACCGTCACAATATCCTTATCATCTGGACCTGTTGAAGTGCCACTCTCAGGAGAAAGAGACAGCCAAGTAGCATCGTCTTCCACTTGCCAATTGAGGGTTTCGCCCTCCTGAAAGCTCCAGATCTCGAGGGACTGATCTTCAGGGTTGGGGCCACCCTCCGTACCGGTAAACCTGATTTTTAAAGGCTTATACCCAATGGTAGGCATTGTCACGGATTGTGTATCAATATCCACCTCATCAATCAAGGATGCTGCACCTGATGTAAATGCATAGACCTTCACATACACTGTTCCAGGGTGATCATTGAAACGGATATCTGCTGTGGAGCGATACCAAGTTCCTGATCCACCACCACCTACATAGTCTTCCCGTGTGACCTCAACGTAAATACCTTCTGTATCAGTGATTTCTACGCGCTCAAGTGGATTGCTCGCATCAGGATAGAGTTCATAACCTCTCCCGACCTCAATGCCCCAGTCATCCCCCTCAGGCTGGCTGAGATAATAGGTCCACTGAACCCACATCTGTTTTTGCATATCAGCCATCTCAGAACTCGGGATCTCAAACACCAATGCAGTATCACCCATGCCACCATAATAGCCACAGCGCGTCCAGGGGCCACCCCTTGAAACCCAAGCCCAATCGCCAAAGGGTGCATCTGTGGGTAGGGCGTAAATCAAATAGGGTGTACCATAAGAGTTGATAAATCCTTCTGGTTCCTCATCAATAACCTTATCCGGTTCCAGAGGCAGATCAGGGGGATCACCGCGTCCAGGGACCCCAGGCGAGATGGCTAATTCATTTCCCTCCTCACTGCATGGTGGCAACTGCCATCCGGGGGTCTCGGGATCGATATCCAAAGAATTAAACTC
Organism: Deltaproteobacteria bacterium; assembly: GCA_021162585.1. GTDB lineage: Bacteria > Desulfobacterota > Desulfomonilia > UBA1062 > UBA1062 > JAGGYK01. Next base: position 3,676 of record JAGGYK010000066.1, on the reverse strand, counting down.
CCAGCTCTGGTGGGTAAAATACGGGTTCTCATCCCAGCCAGGCGGGTCATGATAATCGGCTAGGGCTAACTGGCTGAAGCCAATTACCAAAACCACTGCGAACATTAAAGCAAAAAACATCTTAGTTGTTTTACCAAACACTTTAACTCCTCCTTTTAATTAGTCTAAGTACAAAGATTTTAATTTGATCTTTGCACTGTTTAAGGTTTTCTTATCAGCTGAAAAAGCCGGGTTGCCCCTATTAAAAAGCAACCCGAATTACCCCTTAAGTAAGATTAAGGAGCGATGGATGACTGTCTCCAGGAAGTAAAAATTTGGTTTTACCCTTGCTTCCAGCTGTACCTTAAGGAAATAACTCCTGTAAGCAGTGCAAACAGCATAAGGCTAAATAACGTTCCAACATTAGACCCATAGGTAGCTGTGGAAATAAAACACGGACCGCCATTACCGCACCGGGTGTCTATATCCACCTCATCTATCAGGGTAGCAGCACCATCGGTGAGTGCATAGACCTTTACATAAAACATTTCTGGGTTATCATCAAAGGTGACGTTTGCAGTAGCTCTGTACCAGACGCCGGTGCCACCTCCGCCACCTACATTGTCTTGCCGTGTCACATTAATTTCAATGCCATCTGTGTCAGTGATGACTATGCGATCAAGGGGATCAGGTTCTTCAGGATATTCCTCATAGCCTCTACCTACATCAATGGCCCATCCTTCGCCCTGAAGAGGTGCACTTGCATAATATGTCCACTGAATCCAGGCCTCGGTTGCCTTACTCTCTTCTGCCTTTTCAGCAAGCATTGCCTTTGCTTTTGAAGAAAGCTTCATATTGTCCGGGAGATTGTAAGTTGCTGCTTCAACGTCCTCAGGCACTGGGATCTCAAACACCAATGCAGTATCCCCCATGCCACCATAATAGCCGCACCTTGTCCAGGGGCCGCCCATTCCATACCAGCTCCACTCTCCATATGGATCGTCTGGATAAAGGGCATAGATCAAATAGGGTGTACCATAAGAGTTGACCCACGTATCACCACGCGCATCTGGCTCCAGTGGTATTGCAGGTGCTATGGGATCAGGGTCTCCCTCCTGGGGTGGGCAATGAAGATCTGGCCAGTTGACCGCATCAAAATCCCAGCTCTGATGGGTATAGTAAGCATTATCGCCCCAATCTGGCGGGTTATGATAATCAGCCATGGCTGGCTGGCCAAAGCCAAGTACCAAAATCGCCCCAAACAATAAACCTAAAAACATCTTTGTTATTTTACCAAACATCTTTAATTCCTCCTCTTTTAATTTTTTGTTAGATTAAATACTTTGATCGATAAACAGACCCTTTATCTTCTGATAATGAACCATAAGACATCACCTCCCCTTTATAAAAATCAGACTTCATGGCACATTAACTGTGGCCCCGGGATCCTTCAGGGTCATTGCTTTTACCTGTTCTGGCTAAGTTAGATAAGTCTAACTTTCATGCCAAATGGCTGTCAATACCTGGATTTCTCTCATCTTCATCAATTTGCAAAGAAAATTGATTTTACCTTAGAGTCCATCTGTAGCCCCAAGGAATGATTCCTGCAAACAGCACGAATAGCACAACGGTAAATGCCGAACTAAGTGGCTCAATATTAAAACCATTAGCAGTCGTTGTGATAAAACATCCACTGCCAAGACTCGCAGGGATCTCTTTTGAAGATACACCTTCGGCCATTGCCATTGCTTCTCCCCCTGCCTGCAGGCCAAAAGAGCTCAGGTGATCAAGTTGGAATTCCACCCAACCCTCATCATAGTCCACGTAAGTGATATCCTCTGCTGGTACAGACTCTTTTGGGGCTAGCTCTTCTGGTGCGAAAAACAGGCCTGTATCTTCTACATAAACGATAGAGTAGGTGCCGTCCTCTAACTGGGCGGCCTTGATTAAAGTTCTATTAAAGCTCAAGGTGATAGAAACGTTTGCTATCAATGAGCTATCAAGTTTCTTTATACTCTCATCGTAAATAGAGAAATTATAGATCCGGGAGGCATTACCCCACGATGAGATCCCGGTATCCGTGGCTGTAACGTATATCTTATCACCTACCACTCCACTGATACCACCTTCAGGGATTTCAATTGCGCAGAGGAGATTTTCATCTTCATCAATAAGCTCTACCTGATGAGCCTGGTAAGGGTCTTCGACAATGGCAATGGATGTCTTTGCTGCATAACCCTTTCCTGTTCCTCCGATAAGACGTTTCTTGCCATCTGGGGTGGTTAATGTAACCTCTCCCAACATACCTGATGCACCGATATCCTCAATTATATCAGCACATATCCTGTAAATAGCCTCCTGATCCAATGGATCGATATCACTTCCCATAAAGAGTGGGAATAATCTCAGAGAGAGCCCGTATAATTCATCGGGAGGTATATATGAATCAGGGTCCTGTACCCCTACGAAAAGGTTATCACTGTCCTCGCCATCTGTCACAATGATTCTATATAGGCCTGCCATAGCCGGTGGCGTAAAGGTCGTAATATTTCCACTCACAGATGAAAGTACACCATTTGTAATATCGCTATTATCAGGCCCTATGACCTGCCATGTATAATTTAAGTCATCTCCACCTTGGGCCTCAAAGTCCATTGTCTCACCAAATGGAACAACAGGCAGGTCAATGGGTTTGTCTTTAATTCTCACCCTGTCTGCTACATTAACCTCCACAGAAAGGTAGGCCCTTCTTGTGCTATCATCTTTGGAGGCAATGAACCAGCTATAACCATCACCATATTCTGAATCCAGGTAGGAACGATCATCATGGTCTTTAAGTCCTATGCCATTATTTTTATACCTGCCACCTACCCAACCCCTGACGATCTCTGTGATATCAATAGACCCAGGGGTGTTAGGGCCTGTGTCATGGATAGCTAGTATCATGGGTGCGCCACGGACATAACCAGGCTTATTCTTCATCCATACATAACCCGGCCCGCTAAAAGGCGTGGTCTCGTCCCAGAAAAAGGGTTCGGTTGGATCAGGCAGAGGATCCTCTTTGCCCAACTCATTGTATTCATAGGTTGTGGTATTCAGGGCGTGAATAAAACCGTACATGGGAGTACCGGCACGTGCAGGTGCACCTAATGCCATGAAACCTTTTCCTGTATCAAGCATATGATAACAAAATTCTGCCTTGACAATATCACTTGCGTTAACTCCTGCAAGATTAGAGAGGTCAAACTTGAACAATGCACGGGCATCACAGATGGTCACTGCCCCTGCTTTTACAACATCTTTGGGCGGTGAAGGAGATCCATGGGGATAGCCTTTACCAGCTCCCATGCCGCCAAACATGACATAGGTGTCATACATGACAGGACACGTGATTGTGGTCGTACCAGTATAGGTTGTAAATGACCATGAATAAGGAGAAGCAAGAGGGTTGCCGGCCAGGTCTTGAGCTGAGGTATCTATAGTTACTGTATAGGATATATCTGGGGTCAGATCCTCATCTGGGGTAAAGATCATTGTATTCTCAGACCAGCTAAATGTTCCTGATACATAAGGGTCGATATCAAAGGCACTTTCAACACTTGCATGATCCATGGCCTCACTGAAGATAACCGAGATCTCAGTGCTTATTGGTGCCCTGCTCTCATGAGCCGGAGAAGTATTGACTATGGTTGGTGGG
>JAGGYK010000124.1 GCA_021162585.1 Deltaproteobacteria bacterium | reverse complement strand
GTTCCTCCCTCTTAAAATCTCTAATTTTTCTGATATATTTATAGGCATATGCTCGTAATATGAAATCTGCATTGTATGTGTAGCCCTTCCCTGTGATATGGATCGCAAAGTGGTAGCATAACCAAACATCTGGGCTAATGGAACCTGAGCAGCTACCACACGTATATCTTTACGTATATCCATACCTAAGACCTTACCTCGACGCACGGATATATCACCTATAATATCACCTATATATCTCTCTGGACTTACAACCTCTACATCCATAATAGGCTCTAATACTCTAGGAAAAGCCTTTTTTATAGCATCCTTAAATGCCATAGCCCCTGCTACCTTAAATGCCAGATCTGAAGAGTCCACCTCATGATAGGATCCATCGTAGAGTATCACCCTTACATCCACCACCGGATACCCCGCAACAGGCCCAAAGTCCATAGCCTCTTTAATACCCTTTCTAACTGCAGGTATATATTCCTTAGGGATAGCCCCACCGGTTATCCTATCAACAAACTCAAAACCAGATCCTGCAGTCATAGGCTCTACCTTCAGCACCACATGGGCATATTGACCGTGACCCCCTGTTTGTTTTACATACTTGGTATTTGAATTAGCACTTTTTGTAACAGTCTCCTTATAAGCTACCTGGGGCCTACCAATATTTGCCTCTACATTAAATTCTCGTGTGAGCCTATCTACAATGATCTCCAGGTGAAGTTCCCCCATTCCAGATATAAGTGTATCTCCTGTATCTGTATCACTATAAACCTTGAATGAAGGATCTTCGAGGGCCAGTCTGGACAGTGCCATGCCTAGACGTTCATGATCCGCCTTAGACTTTGGCTCTATAGCAATAGATATAACAGGCTCAGGAAAATCCATAGATTCTAATACAATAGGCCTTTCAAGATCACACAGGCTCTGCCCTGTTATAGTATTCTTTAGCCCGAGGCCAGCTGCAATATCCCCGGCGTAGATAGCTTTTATATCCTCACGTTTACTAGCGTACATACGCACTAGCCTACCTATACGTTCCTTCTTACCATTGCTACTATTATATACCACATCACCACTATGCAGAACGCCAGAATATACCCTAATAAACGTAAGCTGCCCCACATACGGGTCATTCATTACCTTAAAGGCAATACCTGAGAATGGTTCATCATCACTTGGCCTTCTTATAGCATCTTTGCCATCTAAGGTCTTACCCCTAACACCACCTACATCAACAGGTGATGGCAAATAATCAACTATTGCATCAAGAAGAGGTTGTATACCCTTATTCTTAAATGCGCTACCACACAGAACCGGAGTAAGTTTAAGATCAATAGTTCCCTTTCTCAGTGCTTCTTTGATAACTTGTTCATCCAATTCCTTTCCACCAAGGTAAGCCTCCATCAGGTTATCATCTATATCAGACAGGCCTTCAAGCAATCTCTCCCTATATCTAGTAGCTGTACTTAAGTATTCGTCTGGTATGGGGATACAGCTAAATTTAGCGCCTCTTGATGACTCATCGAACAAGGTGGCCTTCATCCTTATTAAATCTATAACACCAGTAAACTTATCCTCCTTGCCCAAAGGTATCTGCACGGGGATAGGGTTTGCACCAAGTTTATCCCTTAGTTGATCTAAAACACTGTAAAAATCTGCCCCTGATCTATCCATCTTATTGATGAAGGATATCCTGGGGACCTTGTAGCGATCTGCCTGCCGCCAAACTGTTTCTGATTGGGGCTGAACACCTCCCACAGCACAGAATATACCAATAGCACCATCTAGAACCCGTAAAGATCTTTCAACTTCTATAGTAAAATCCACATGACCCGGTGTATCGATAATATTTATCAGGTGGTTATTCCAAGAACATGTAGTAGAGGCCGATGTAATAGTTATACCCCTTTCTTTTTCTTGCTCCATCCAGTCCATAGTGGCTTGGCCATCATGAACTTCCCCTATCTTGCGTGTAAGACCTGTATAATACAGAACCCTCTCTGTAGCAGTAGTCTTTCCAGCGTCTATATGGGCTATAATACCAATATTTCTAAGCTGATCTATAGAAGTTTTCCTTGCCAAACCTATCTCCACCTCTTGTCTTACCAACGATAATGAGCAAAGGCCTTATTTGCCTCTGCCATCTTATGAGTATCTTCCTTCTTCTTAATAGCACTACCCCTGTTGTTATATGCATCCAAGAGCTCAAAGGCCAATCTTTCACTCATTATCTTTTCACTCCTGGATTTAGCTGCATGTATAATCCAGCGCCTTGCTAGAATATCTCTTCTATCAGGCCTGACCTCTGTAGGTACCTGATATGTGGCCCCCCCTACCCGCCTAGATCGTACCTCTATTGCTGGTTTTATATTTCCAAATGCCTTATAAAAGACATCTAATGGATCCTCACCAGTCTTTGACTCTATTATATCGAGGGCCTTATAAAATATCTCCTCTGCCTTGGACTTCTTACCTTTGAGCATTAGACTATTTATAAATTTGCTTACCATCTTATCCCCATACTTCGGATCTGGTAATATATCCCTTTTAAGGCTACCCCTCTTTTTTCTTGGCATCTCCCAAACTCCTACTTCGGTCTCTTGGCCCCATATTTAGACCTACTTTTGCGACGATCTTCAACCCCTCCAGCATCCATAACACCACGTATTATATGATACCTTACCCCAGGCAAGTCCTTGACACGACCTCCCCGTATCAACACTACTGAGTGCTCTTGAAGATTATGGCCTTCCCCTGGTATATATGAAGTAACCTCATACCCGTTAGACAACCTTACTCTAGCAACCTTTCTTAAGGCAGAATTAGGTTTCTTAGGAGTTGTGGTGTATACACGCACACACACGCCCCTCTTTTGTGGAGACTCCTGAAGAGCTGGGGTCTTTTTCTTCTTTTTAATCTCCTGCCTTCCTTTTCTAACCAACTGATTCAATGTCGGCATATTTCTATCCTTAATAATTTATTCTTTCATCTCTCTTAACCTAAGGAACGCCGTTATCTAACAATGCACGCATTTTCTGTCAAGGGTTTTTCTGCGAAATCTCATCTCCTAGTGAATCGTCCTCGACAAGAAAATTGATCCTTTTGTATATAGGAAAGCCTGTGCCTGCTGGCACAAGCCTGCCCATTATAACATTCTCTTTAAGCCCTTTAAGGTGATCCACCTTTCCCTCAATAGAGGCATCTGTAAGAACCCTTGTAGTCTCTTGGAAAGATGCAGCAGAGATAAAACTCTCAGTATTCAAGCTTGCCTTTGTAATCCCTAGCAAATGAGGGGTAGCAATAGCAGGTATTCCACCTGCAGTTACTACACTCTCATTTTCCGCATTAAACATATACTTCTCTGCAAATTCACCCTCAATAAAGTTAGTATCACCAGCATTTCTTATCATAACACGCTTTAGCATCTGCCTTACAATTGTCTCTATATGCTTGTCATTTATCCTAACACCCTGAAGCCTGTATACCTCCTGAACTTCATTCACCAGATACCGCGCTAGATCTTTCTCTCCCCTGATCCTCAAGATATCGTGAGGATCTATAGAACCATCCATTAAAGGCTCTCCTGCACGAACATAATCTCCTTCATGTACAGCTATATGTTTTGTCTTCGGGATCATATACTCTTTGGCCTCTCCTACTTCGGGTGTTACAACAACCTTACGCTTACCCTTTGTGTCCTTACCAAAGGAGATCTCCCCGTCAATCTCTGTCACAATCGCACATTCCTTTGGTCTTCTTGCCTCAAAGAGTTCTACAACCCTTGGCAGGCCCCCAGTTATATCCTTGGTCTTTGTGGTCTCTCTCGGGATCTTTGCCAAGACATCTCCTGGATATATCTCTTCGCCATCTTTCACAAAGATGTGTGCCCCGACAGGAAGAGAGTATTTGGCCTGACTCTTAGTGTCAGGAATCTTGGCAATCTTGCCTGTATCATCCAAGATCCATATCCTAGGACGTAACTCTGGATTTCTAGGCTCTATAACTACACTATGGCTTAATCCAGTTACCTCATCAATATGCTCTTGTATAGTGACATCATCTACCATGTCACCAAATTTGATCTTACCACCGACATCTGCAAGAATAAGATTTGAGTATGGATCCCATTCAGCCAGCAATGACCCAGGTTCAACCTTGGCACCATCTTCAACCATTATCTTTGCTCCATACACTATATGATATGATTCTCTATCCCTCCCTTCTTCATCCTCCAAGACAATCATGCCATTGCGGTTCATAGCTATAACCTCATTGTTCCTGCCCCTTGTAACCTTCAAATCCTTGTATCTAACTATTCCTGAATGGTTAAACTGAATGTTGGATTGCTCTATTACTGTAGCGGCGCCTCCTACATGGAAGGTCCTCATGGTGAGCTGAGTACCGGGCTCTCCAATAGACTGAGCAGCAATAATCCCTACTGCCTCTCCTATATTCACCATCCTTCCACGAGCAAGATCTTTACCATAACATTTTACACACACGCCATGTTTTGCCCTGCAAGTGAGCACAGACCTTATAACAACCCTTTCAATCCCAGCATCATTTATCTTCCCCACATGTTCTTCACTAATCATTGTATTGGCTGGTACAATCAACTCCCCTGTGTAGGGGTCTCTTATATCATCTAATGCAACTCTACCAAGGACCCTTTCCCCAACAGTCTGGATTATTT
>JAGGYK010000099.1 GCA_021162585.1 Deltaproteobacteria bacterium | reverse complement strand
GATAACCGCTGAAAGCATCTAAGTGGGAAGCCGACCTCAAGATAAGATTTCCCTTTTCGCCAAAAGGCGGATCTAAAGGCCTCCTGGAGACTACAGGTTTGATAGGCTGGGTGTGTAAGTGTGGCAACGCATTGAGCTAACCAGTACTAATCGGCCGTGAGGCTTGACCCAATGACATTACTCTCTTCCTCATAAATAGCTTAAGGTCTTTTTATTAAGCAGATAAAATAAAGGACTCCGGTGATCATAGCAAAGGGGAAACACCCGAACCCATCCCGAACTCGGCAGTTAAGCCCTTTAGCGCCGAAGGTACTGCGTGGGCTACGTGGGAGAATAGGACGTTGCCGGGGTTATTATACAGGCTCCCAGTCTTTAGATTGGGGGCTTTTTTATGTTGTGGTCAGTGGTTAGTTGTTATTTGCTATCAGCCGACAGTTATCAATTGTATCTTTATCTCCTTTCTGTGGGGAGGTGAAAAAAGGAAATATTCTTTTTGGTCGAGATTAAATCGATTGCTCCTATTGCTCTTTTAAGTTTGCTTTCAACCGTATGCTTGCAAATTATTAATGTGGATTTTATTACTGATCCCTGAGTGCTGACAGCTATTCTTGTCAGATTGTATACTCTGTGCTAGAAGTCTACTAAAAACACATAAGGGGGGATACACATGTCTGGTCACAGTAAGTGGAGCTCTATTAAACATAAAAAGGGTGCCTTGGATGCCAAACGAGGTAAGATTTTTAGTAAACTTATAAAAGAGATAACAGTTGCTGCACGTATGGGTGGTGGTGACCAGGATGGGAATTTTAGATTAAAGAATGCCATTGCTATGGCAAAGGCCCAAAACATGCCAAAAGAGAATATAGAACGGGCTATCAAGAAAGGCACTGGTGAGATAGAGGGCTCTGCCTATGAAGAGAGCTCTTATGAGGGATATGGCCCCGGAGGAGTGGCTGTGTTGGTTCATGTCCTTACAGACAACAGAAATAGGGCTGTGGCTGATATACGACACCTCTTTTCAAGGTATAATGGCAACCTTGGCGAAGCTGGTTGTGTTGGGTGGATGTTTGAGAAAAAAGGATATGCATCAATAAGCAAAGATGTTATTGATGAAGATACAATATACGAGGTAGCCTTGGGAGCTGGTGCCCAGGACATAACAGATGAGGATGATTTATATGAAATATTAACGGAGCCTGATGAGCTAGAGGGTCTACGACATGCCTTAGAAGAGAAGGGTATAAAATATAATGTATTAGAGGTATCTATGATACCACAGTCTACTGTTAAGATATCAGGTAAAGAGGCTCAACAGACCTTAAGGTTATTGGAAGCATTGGAAGATTTGGATGATGTACAGTCGGTACATTCCAACTTTGACATTGACGACGAAGAGATGGCGAAGCTTCAGGGACAATGATTGTCTGTGGAATTGACCCCGGAACCAGGTATACAGGGTATGGTATCTTGAATATGGAGGGGTCCAAGTACTCTTATATATCTCATGGCACTATTGCATCAAAGGAAAGGGTTATATCTGAGAGATTAAAGACAATATTTTTTGAGATTACCCGGGTGCTTAAGCAGTATTGCCCGCAAGAGATGGCCATAGAGACCTCTTTTTATGCTGTTAATGCTCAAAGTGCCCTAAAGCTTGGCCAGGTAAGGGGGGTGATTATCCTGGCTGCTACATTGCTTGATATCCCGATATTTGAATATTCTCCCACAGAAGTAAAAAAGGCAACATGTGCATACGGTCGTGCAGGAAAAGCACAGGTAAGTGCTATGGTAAAGACTATATTGAATCTTTCTGAGGATAGTATTTCATCTAGGGATGCTACTGACGCCTTAGCAATAGGCTTGTGTCATTTATCTTCAAGGCGTTTTAAGGGTATTCTAAGATGATAAGTATGTTAAAGGGTGAGGTTGTCTTTATTGCTGGGAAGGATCTTACAGTTATGGTGGGTGGTGTAGGATATTTGGTGCATATCCCCGATACACAGGACAGTCCTTTAAAGTGCGGTCAGGAGGTATTATTATATACTGCTCTTATATCCCGAGACGATTCTTTAAATCTTTATGGGTTTTTTGACCCCAGACAGCGTGAGATATTTTCTCTACTACTAAATGTCCCTGGTGTTGGTCCCAAGACAGCTATGAATATAGTCTCCCAGGTGGATTCAAACAGGCTTCTTGATGCAGTAGTTTGTGAGGATATAGTGTATTTAAGTTCACTGCCTGGTATTGGTAAAAAGAGTGCCCAGCGTATAATATTTGAACTAAAAGAGAGGATATCAAAGCAATATCAGCCTAAAGGTAAAGTCCAAGAAACCAATCTCTTAGAGGATGCGATTGCAGCCCTGGTAGCATTAGGGTATTCTGAAAGCCAGGCAAGGCAAGCAGTTTCAGGTATTCGCCTAAGTCCGCCTAAGGCGGATACCAGGGTAGAAGACATAATAAAACAGGCATTAAAGGTACTCATGAAATGAGAGAAGAACTGATCGGATATAAGGTAGATAAAGGAGAGGAACAGTATGAGGCCCATATAAGGCCGAGACAGTTGAGTGAATACATAGGTCAAGATAGCCTGAAGAGCAACTTAGGGGTGTTTATAAAGGCTGCGCGGGCAAGAAGTGAGGCTTTGGATCATTGCCTTTTTTATGGGCCACCTGGCCTAGGTAAGACAACGTTAGCCTATGTGATTGCAAACGAACTGGATGTAGGTATTAAAGTTACATCTGGTCCAGCGATAGAAAAGACAGGGGATCTGGCAGCTATACTTACAAATCTTGAAGTAGCTGATGTTCTGTTTATAGATGAAATCCACAGGTTAGGTTCTGCGGTTGAGGAAGTCCTTTATCCTGCAATGGAAGAATTTAAGCTTGATATAGTAATTGGACAGGGGCCATCTGCTAGGTGCATACGAATAGACCTTAATCCGTTTACTTTAGTGGCTGCGACTACTCGTGCTGGACTTATAACATCGCCCCTAAGGGATCGATTTGGTATTATAGGGCATCTGGAGTTTTATAGCATAGAGGAACTTACCCATATTCTCAATCGTTCTTCAAAGATACTTAAAATAAGGGCAAGTGAAGAAGGTCTTTATGAGATTGCCAGGCGGTCTAGAGGCACCCCAAGGGTTGCAAATAGACTTCTAAGACGGGTTCGGGATTTTGCCGAGGTTATGGGTAATGGGGAAGTAGTCTCCAGTATAGCAGATATGGCTCTAACCAGGCTTGATATTGATCGCTCAGGGTTAGATAGAATGGATAGAAGGATTATAGAGACCATGATAAAACACTTTGAAGGAGGGCCTGTTGGGATTGATGCGCTGGCTGCATCAATGGGGGAGGAAAGGGATACTATAGAGGATGTATATGAACCATATCTCATGCAGAATGGGTATATAAACCGTACTCAAAGGGGAAGGCAGGTGACTGCAAAGGGCTATAAATTCTTGGGCATAAAGCCTTCTGGGGTACAGATGGGGATATTTGAGGAGGATTGATCATACCCCTTTGGGTTATCACGAATAGAGGAATATTTGTTATTTTCGCACTAACAGTTTACAGGGGCCAGGGATCAGTAGAGAGGGGCATTCTTTTTCTAAAGACCCTGTCCCCTGTAAACTGATACTTTAGGGACTTGTTCTGGATAAGATAAAGGATTTATTGGGTCCGATGCGACCCCCATTTTTGATATTAACGCCTGCGTGCGTCTTATTAGGTGTAGGCACTGCAGCATGGAGGGTTGGGAACATAAACATTACCTATCTTGTGCTGGTTTTTATTGGTGCTATCTCAGCACATACAAGTGTGAATGCGCTCAATGAATATTATGATTTTAAAAGTGGCCTTGATTTCAAGACAAGAAAAACCCCTTTTAGTGGAGGTAGTGGCACACTACCAGCCAACCCTGAATCATCAACATCTGCATTGATTATAGGCCTTTTAACACTGGCTATAACTGGATTGATAGGGTTATATTTTTTATATATTAGAGGACTCTGGCTTTTGCCACCGGGTGTCTTGGGTCTTATCATCATATTTACCTACACAAACTGGATTACCCGCAGTCCTTTTCTATGTTTGATTGCACCAGGATTGGGGTTTGGTCCACTCATGGTAATGGGTACAGATTTTGTCCTTGCTGGTGGTTATTCATGGGCTGCGTTTTTTGCATCTATGGTGCCGTTCTTTTTGGTGAGCGACTTGTTGCTTTTGAATCAATTTCCAGATGTGGACGCAGATCAAAGTGTAGGCAGAAGACACTTGCCAATTGTAAAGGGTAGGTCTTTCAGCTCAAAAGTCTATGGGATCTTTCTTGTATGCGCATATATTTCTATTATTATTGGGTTTGCATTTGGATATCTACCCAAGGCTAGCCTTTTAGGTCTGGCATCAATTGTAATTGCCCTTCCCGCACTTGTTGGTGTGATACGATATGCTGAGGATATAAAGAAATTAGTCCTATATATGGGGTTGAATGTTATTATAAATATTATAACACCTGTACTGGTGGCAATAGGGTTGTTTGTTTCCATCTAATAAGGGAACGAGTGTGATTAAAGGGAGTATGATAAATTGAAGACGATTCTTGTAGATGTTGATGACACTCTATATCCAAAGGGCACAGGACCTTTTAAAGAGGTGAGTAAGAGGATAGATGAATATGTAATGTCGAAGCTTGATTTGAGTCTTAAAGATGCCAAGGCCCGTAGGAAGAAATATATAGCCAAGTATGGCTCCACACTTGGTGGGCTTATGCGGCACCACAGTGTAGACCCTAAGGCGTTTCTCCAAGATGTACATGATGTGCCAGTTGAAGAGATGCTAAAGCCAGATGCAAGGTTAAGGAAGATCCTTAATGAAATTTCTTATAGATTGGTAATATTTTCCAATGCTTCTCTGGATTATGTCAATAGAGTTCTTCATTGCCTGGATATATCAGATGTCTTTGACGATCTTTTTACTATAGAATATATGGATTTCATCCCTAAACCAAAACCATATCCCTATTATAAGATAATGGAGCTTTATAATATGAAACCTGGTGATTTTATAGTAGTAGACGATAGGCCACAGAATGTATCTACTGCTATGGATGTAGGTATGAGAGGTATTATAGTAGGTGGCACTAATCATTTGCCAGGGGCGTTGTCCATCCCGGATATTTATGCCATATCTGATGTTATCGACTAGTTTTATATGAAAATGCCGTTGTCCGTTGCCCGTTGTCCGTTTTATAGGCACGAGACATTAGGCTTAGGGGGATAAGGCTATAAGAATACTTTACGAGAGGAGGGATGGGTGACTCTTGAGCGGATCTTCCATCGCGATTTGCTAATACATCCTTAGGCGTTG
>JAGGYK010000189.1 GCA_021162585.1 Deltaproteobacteria bacterium | reverse complement strand
GTAATGTTATTGATGCTGATATTCCTGTCTTTAAATATGGTAATCGCATTGATATAAACGCGCATGAGCGATCCACGCTCACAACGAAGGATGAAAACAAAACAACATCCCAGTCCGCTGTCTCCCCCGTCTCAAACTGACCCCCGGCCCCTGATCCCTGACCCCTGTTTTCATATAAACTTAAAACTTTGTCCCGTCCACCATCCACCGTTTCCCACGAACATAGAACTGTTTTTAACATTGAACATTGAACATAGAACAAGGTTTTTACAATCATATCCATCGTATCTTAACGAGATGTTCCACCTTTTTAAATTCAGGGTCGCCAGTGATAATAGATGCGCTGAATTGAAGCGCTGTGGCAACGGCAAAGCAATCAGCATATGAAATAGCATATTCCGCCTTGATTTCCGAGGCTGACAGAATAATTTCAGGTGAGGGCGAAATAATTTTTAAGGGTAATGTATAAAATTGCTCCAAATAATTCCTGGCCAACTTTAGCCCAAGCCTTCTTATTGTTTGATAATAGATCTCTCCAAGGTTGATTTCGCTCATAAAGGCCTTAATCTTTCCCTGCTTAGCAGAAACGAGGAGATCTTCAACCATATCTGAACCATCCTCATCTTGATAGAATTTCAGGATAGCATGTGAATCAAAGACAATGTTTTTCATCGATCATATCGTCCCTTTTTCTTTCTTCAAGGAGTTCTTCTGCCATGGATTTATCGCCTTTCATCATTCCCCTCATTGCATGAATCGGATCTTCAGGAAGAGGTACGATTTCAGCATGATCTTCTGCCATCTGCAACAATACCTTTGTTCCGGGAGTGATTCCAAGCTTCTCCCTGATCTCCTTGGGGATCACAATCTGACCCTTAGCCGATGTCTTTACTATAGGCATATATGTTAAACCTCCATGATTTATGTTTTACTCTGATATGTTAAGTATAACGGTCTAATTCAAGTAGGTCAATAGATTTTATACCAAATGGATGTTATGTTCCGCAATGACATGGCAAGGCCCGATGCGGGCAAAAGGCCCCTACACTTCCCATAAACTTAAAACTTTGAACATTGAACGTAGAACATTTGATGTATAACCCAAAACTTCTTTTATTGTTCACTACATGATTATCTCATTCGCCTGGAACCTTTTATGGATGAGGAGTTATGGCAATAATGGTGATCTGATTTCCGGTAGGGCCATAAAACCAGAAAATCCTGTATGCTGCAGGAGTAGACTGCTCAGCGTAGGCCTCAAAAACCTTTTCTCCCTTGGGCCATTTCAGGCTGGTAAATTCATGTGTTCTAGGCGCTTATGTCTCGGATTTGAGGATAGAAAACGTATAGCCTTTTTGACTGCCTTATATCTTTTTTCAAGGTCTTTATCACTTTTAAGCTTATTTAATTGGTTTCTTGCTTGATCCGTAAGAAAAATTTCAAACAATCTGCAACCCTAAAGTTCATCAACCTCAAGTTTTGTTATTCTGCCTTCAGATGCATCCTTTAAACCTTTCCGAACACCTTTAAGGGCATCTTTGTTTTCAAAGAGCCAAAGCTCTGAAGATGGTATCTCCACAATTGGCTGTAAAAGGACTTCACCCCGATCATTCTTATATAATCGTACCCTTTTATACCCTTCGAGAAGGTCACCAAGGGTGAGTCTGTTTCGGCTATCAACTGTTTTTGTGTCAGCTTCTTGGAACTTTTCATTAATCTTGATATTATTTTGCATATTGAACCCCTTCCCAATAAATCCAATTAATATAAATCCCATACTGGCTCAATGGGAATTTTAGGCCTGATCCTGCCATAATTCATAATTCATCTTTTATCTGTCGTCTTTCATCCTTTTGTTTTTTCACTCTCGACCGCCTTTATCATCTTTATCAATTCTTCAGGGGAGTAGATAGCCAGGGTGGCCCGCTTAAAACCACTTATGTCCCGAGTAACTATGGCTTGGGCGCCAACATGTCGAGCTGCTTCATGTAAAACTGCGTCCTCAAAGTCCGGGAACTTCAATGTTATGGCGCCCTCCAGAACAGTACGATTAACTGGAGCAATCTCGAATAGGGTGATCAGTTTCTTAATCTCATGCTGTGCCCGGTCTGTTCCAATGACTTTCGTGGTAAGATAGTGGATTGTAGTAACCGTTGTTGCGCCAAGAAAACCAATTACTTCTCCTGTTTCCACCTTGGAGAGTAGCATCGCCGATGCTATAGCAAAAGGCTTTCGATCTAACATCACATCAAGTACCACATTGGTATCAAAGAGCACCTTCACAAATATTTTTCCTCAAGATGTTGTCGATAGCTATCTTCGCTGATGTCAGCCCCGCGAAGCACACCTTTGAGTGAGCGGACCAGTGGTGAAAGTTCAGAAATCTCCAGTGATGGCTCTTCAGCAAGCAGCGCAAAATAATCAGCAACCATCTGCGAAACTGATTTCCCAGCCTTTCTCGAATGGGACTTTGCGCGCTTTGCTAAATTCTCATCGATTCGCAATGTTAATTTGGTCTTCATAATCACCTCACAAATGACGTATACTTATACTGAAAATATACGCCAAATATAAACGCAAGTCAATACAATGCCAGAAGTTCTCTTATCACCACCAACCATCACCATCCACTGTTTCCCTTGCCCCTTACTTATTCCCCCTTTGAAGGGGACCAGGGGGATGTTATCCCTTCATTATCAATATGCTGTAGGGCATATTTCCCCGAACGGCCCGATGAGGGCAAAAGACCCCTACATTTTCCATAAACTTAAAACGTAGAACCCATCATCCCTGGCTTCTTTTATCCCACAGCATGTTTCTGAAGCAAAATATTTACCAGCGTTTCAGTAGATACCCCTTCAGCTTTTGCTTCTTCTCTAATAGCATCTATTATATCACCAACAACAGGCACCAAATAGATATGCCGTTTAATATCCACCTTAAACTCCACATCTTCCATCAGTTCTTCATAATCGATAGAGTCATGGGTATCCCAAAAAGTTGCTGCTTCAAAAATGGTGTTAAAGGTTTCAGGCAACTGGCCCTTTTTTTTTATTCTATTTCTTCCTTTTTGCATAATATTTTCTCTCCTTATCTGTCATATCCCGGGCCGAAATTACAATGGCCTCTCGTGTTACTTTATAAATGAAAAATACTGTAAGATATCTTCCGGATTCTGTCTGCCCCAAGGCCCTGTATAGATTTTCTCCCTTAATACGACCTTTCTGTATTTTACTGAAAATTGGTTTTCTGGTAAATAGACTTTCTACTTCAAATCTTGTTACCCCATGCTTTACATCAAGCTTGTCAATTATATCAGAAAACCATACAAATTCTTCAATAATCATTGGAACTGTCTCCCCATATGGAAAAAACGTTTATCCCTTCGAATCTGAGTTTCAACAATATAGGGACAACCTGCAATGTCGGCATTAATTCTTCGAGAATATTCTTCTATAGGCACACTTCGGTTTCTAGGAGATCACTATAGTCATGCTCTAGCTGCTGCAAGATCTCATATTCTCCTGCCCATCCCAGGGTATGTCTTGGCTCAATCAAAATTTTTATCATCTTTTATCTGCTCCCAGTTCATAGCTAAATTTTGCTAAAACATACTCCTATTACAAACTAAAACCAACGGATTTTTTCTGACTATTGTTGAAATACAAGGCAAAATATGGTCAAAAGTTGTGGATGGAAAGGCAAATCCGCCAAACCCAAAAGTAATCGTGGAGCTAAAATTCTTTTTCCTCACAACCACTTCAAAATTACTCACGATTTCTTCAATATTCGACAATATCCATCCCCCCTTACCTAATTCCCCCTTTGAAGGGGGCCAGGGGGATGTTATCCCTTCATTATCAATATGCTGTAGGGCATATTTCCCGAACGGCCCGATGAGGGCAAAAGGCCCCTACATTTCCCATAAACTTAAAACGTAGAACTCTTTTTTAACTTTGAACCTTGAACATAGAACTTAGAACATTTGATGTATAACCCAAAACCCAACACTCAGAACATTGAACTTAGAACCCATGATCTTTTGTTTTTTTGACTATCGACTGTCGACTGTCTTAATTGTCTTTTATCCTTAATTTCGGAATGGATTTATTATCTTAATCCCCTCAATAATTTGTCCATCGTTCAGATCTTCGGAATAACAGATTGAACATCCGCCTAAAGAGGCGCAGGTTATAATATTTGCATCCCAAAAGGAGATTCTGTAATCTCTGGATACGCGTATCGCCATTTTCAATGCGTCACGGTCCTCATAAATAATCTCCCAGCATAAAAAATCCTCCACTGCGCGCCTCGCGTCTTCGTATTCCATTTTAAAGACTGTTTTCTGAGTCACAGTTACAAAAAACTCTTTGAGTACCTGAAGGCTCAATACTCCTTTTCCCCACTCCCAAAGTTCCAGGACCAGGTCGAGGGCAATCTTCTTCTTATCAGGAACCGATGAATCAAAGCAGTAGACAAGTATGTTCGTATCTAAGAATGCCCTATCGTTCATGTAAATCATCCCTTCCAAAGGTTCTTTTGCCATAGTCCAAGTAAAAATCCTTTTTAACCAATCTCAAAAGGTCATTTCTGGCAGTCTTCATCTGTCGACGTGCCTCCACCAGATTCCTTAATTGTTCTGACAAGATCTTTGAAAGACTGCTGTCATATTCTGCTGCAATTATTTTTGCTTCTTTTGCAAGCTCTTCATCTATCGAAATTGTAATATTTCTCTTACCCATCATCACCTCCCACAATTATCGTGCTACACGAAATCTGTGCGTCGGTCAATAGGACAAATATTTTTAAATCCAGAGACAATCGTGGAGCTGACATTCTTTTTGCCTCCCGATTACTCCAAGATTACTCACGACTTCTACGATATTTGACAATATCTATCCCCCCCTTTGATGACATCCCCCTACGTTGTAGGGCCCGTTCCCGTAAGCGGCCCGATGAGGGCAAAAGGCCCCTGCATTTCCCATAAACGCGCATGAGCGATCCACGCTCACAACCAAGTATGAAAATGAACGTATCACAATGTAGGGCCCGTTCCCCTGAACGGGCCGATGAGGGCAAAAGGCCCCTACATTTTCCATAAACTTAAAACGTAGAACTCTTTTTTAACATTGAACCTTGAACATAGAACTTAGAACATTTGATGTATAACCCAATACCCTACCAATTTCACCCATTCACTCAAGACCAGCCTGATCCTGTGAGGCTGAAGATACCACCAAATGCCAACTCCCGGGCTGTAGGATGGAACATAGATCAATCTCTTTCCTGTTCCCTTAAAAAAAGTTTCAAAAGACCACTTGACCCTCCGCAAATGCCACCAGTCGCTGACCACGATAGCCGAGTCTACATTATAAGTCTCCATGAACTTCCTGCAATACCTGGCCTCATCAAAAGTGCTGGCAGGAAAACTGGTAGTATAAATATTAGAAGAAGAAACCCCATTCTTTAAAAAATAACGAGGAGACTGATTGATTAAAAGTAGTTTTTGAGCATAATTTTTATTGTATAAATCCAGGGCTTTTTCTTGCCTGGCTTTGGCATTCCCACCCAAACAGATAATGAACCCTGACCTTTGCTGAACATCATTTATTGGCCAAAAGGCGGATAAAGTACACAGCCCACACGTTAATATTATGAAGGCAAAAAGGGTAGTCAGCGCAATGTTTAATTTATAGGCCAGCAATATACCCCGATATCAGAAAAAATGTTACTTCGGTTTTGAATAACGTAAGAGATATTCCCAAAGGACAAGACCTATAAATTTTGGTGCAGAGACAAAGGTTCTTTCCCACATTCTTCGGGGTTCTTTCAGTAATCTTGGCATCCATTCCAAACCCAGCCTTTGCCAAAAAAAGGAAGAGCGTTTTTTGGTGCCTGCGTAAAAATCAAATACAGCCCCAATAGCACCCATAAAAGATACATCCAGTCTATCCCGATTCTGATAAATCCATTTTTCCTGTTTGGGTGCTGTCATTCCCACCCAAAGCACATCGGGCCTAGCCAAGTTAATTGCATCAACCATCTGCGCATTCTCCTCTTCAGAGAATTCATCCTTAAAGGGCGGAGAATATGTACCACAAACTTCAATGGATGGAAATTCGTTCTCAAAACGTTTAACAATCAACTCTAAAACATTCTCGTTAGAACCAAGAAAAAAATATTTTAGTCCCCCATTCTTTTGCGCAAGCTTTGTTAATGCAATAAAAAAATCATACCCAGCAACCCTCTCGCTCAAAGATAAATTCAGGATCTTTGCCGCTAAAACAATGCCAATGCCATCAGGAACTAAGATATCAGCATTTTTTAAAGCTCTCTCAAAAATACGATCACCAGAGGCAACAACAAGGGAATGAGGATTAGCACAT
The DNA here is from genome assembly GCA_021162585.1 of Deltaproteobacteria bacterium. Lineage (GTDB taxonomy): Bacteria > Desulfobacterota > Desulfomonilia > UBA1062 > UBA1062 > JAGGYK01. Next base: position 3,746 of record JAGGYK010000189.1, on the reverse strand, counting down.
GCCATGTAATGACCTGAAATCCCTGATCTTATGAGTTCCCATGCCAAATTCACATCACCGGCTAAACCTCTATTGCTAATCTGGTAATCTAAAATGGCTACCTTACTCATGATTATTGTGGCCTTTACTTTTATGATACTATCAAAATGAATGCTGATATCATAATGAGTTGTAGATTCGATTTATTCTTTGCACAGTAAGATCCAAATTATGATCTGATTCAATGGCCAACCTCCCTTTTTCTCCAAACTCCTCTCTAAGCGTCCTGTTCTGAATTAAAAACTCAAGCTTCTTATACAATGCATCTAGATCCCCTGGGCTGATCAGAAATCCAGTCTCTCCATCAGATACCAATTCAGGTATCCCACCAACAAATGTAGAAACAACAGGAATGGAATAGGACATTGCTTCCAAGATGGACATAGGCATACATTCGCTATATGAGGGCAGAACATAAATGTCTGTTTTCCTTAATAACAAATCCTTTTCCTTTTCGGAAATCCAACCTAAATAGACTACATAATTGGTTATATCAAGATCGTTTATCCTCTTATGTAAACGTTTTATCTCCCCATTGCCCCCTATATTCAATTTAATAATGAATCCATTATCAACCAATCTTTTAATAACTGTTAAAAGATCAAACACCCCCTTATTTTCCCCAATTAGTCCGAGAAATGTTAAGTTCACGCAATTGTTATTTTTTTTGTTATACACTTCAGGTAGTCTTACAGAATTCGGGATCACCTCAATATTTGCAGCAGGAGCAATATTTAGAATATTATTTCGCCAATTCTCGGAAAGACAAATTACAAGCTCAACCTCTTCGAAGGTTTTTTTTATTCGATTCTTCCACTTTTTAGAAGCGGCACCGTACTGATCTATTAATGCCCCTCCATGATGGTGAAAAATAATCTTACACTCAAAAAGACGTACTACTTTTATATAGTAAAATTTCCTTTTAAAACTAATGATATTACCCTCGTGAATGTGAACAATGTCTATTTTTTTAAAAATCAGATAGAAGAAAGTTTCAACCAGCCCCAATATTGCTTGAATTAGCTTAATAAACTTTGGTCCATCCACATGAGAACTCACTAAAAAGATATTATAATTTTTCGCTAACTCGCTGTTCAAATAACCTTTTATAACAGTGGATATCCCTCCCTTTACAGAAGTACTTGGTGCGATATAAAGAATATTTTTCATATCTTTCCTTTAGTGCTCAGACTTTGTATCTGAAGCTACACTAGAATCTATTGTAGTAGGGTAAAAAAAGCAATTCATCTGGACGGAAATGCAATCTGAGTTACATTTTAGGAATTTCTAACAAGAATATAACTCTGTGCCAAGAGCTACAAATATCAGTACAATAAAGATTCAAGCCAATCATATTTCTTTCTGCTAGTATTCAGTATTCAAGCTTAACTTAATTCACCGGCTAATCTTTGATAAGCTCTACTTTAATGCCACTGGGTGGGTTAAGCCCCACTGTATATTCGAAAGCACCAATATCAGGGGCATCTCCATAAGGAATGGTAATCCCATCAAAATCTCGGCTCAAGTCAACATTTATTCCTGCATCAATACAAAGAGAATCGGATTCTATTTTAAAATCAGAAGGTTGAGAAAATTTTCCGGTTTCATTAACAAAAAGGGGATCGGAAAAAATAGAATGAGCATCTTGATCATATGTTGATTGCCAATCTGACAAATTGTAACTTAAAAAACCGCTGCCCCCACCCCTCCACCTGATCGGCGTAGCGTTACTGGGAGCATAATGACAGTTATAATCATAATAGTTTGTCCCCATCTCTGTATCGGTAGACTGTGTGAACGTATATTGATCGCTGCCAACAGCATAGAAGATGTTATTTTTGACATAGTTCCTGTCATTACCAGGACCACCCAGGAAAAATTGCGTTTGGTTATTATAGAATGTATTGTTATACCATTTATTATTAGGAGCATTATGTAATAAGGCTCCATCACCGTTATTTCCTACAGATATGTTACCATACCACTCAAGATCATCCGCATAATCGTCTGAATAAAGGCCATGTGCACTTAGATAACTATCATCTGTATAAGGAGTACCTCCTAGATAACCAATACTATTTTTCACAAAATTGTATCTTACAACAGTATTACTAAAATCATCAGCCCCAGAAGAAGTTCCAGTAAGATATATAGCTCCGCCATCAGCCATGAGCTTAAGACAATCCTCAATTCTATTCTTTTCGATAGTGTAGTTGTCGGCACCTGATATGGAGATCCCATGATATGCTGAACCTGTTATGGTATTTCCTGATATTTCACCACCATCAGGACTGTTCACTGCCAGAGCAGACATAATAAAACTGCCATCAGCATCAGGGTAATACGGATATCCTTCTCCTGCATTGTCCACAATTTTGTTGTTCTTCACATTAATGTCGTTACCATTGCTAATATAAATAGATCTGTATCCTGCTTTACTAAAATAATTATTCACCACATCAAGATAACCACCGGAATCCGAACAAGTTCCTCTTAAACCGTAGACATTATTTTGATAAAATTTACAATTTTCAACACTGTTATGCAGAGCCCAGTGAATATCTACTCCACGATCCCCATATCTAAAAGTGATATTCTCAATATTTATATAGCTCTTGCTCAGACTATAAATACAAGCATCCCTGGTGGATCCTTCAATTGTATATTCATCTGGTGTATGTCCACTAGGAGCCTGCCAATAGATTTTACCGCCAGAACTATCATAATACCATTCCCCTGCTGTATTCAATTCTGCAAAACAACCTTGAATAAAGAACCCCCAATTCCTTCTGGTACCATGATTCCCTTCCCAATAAATCCGTTTATCTGATTGGTCACTATCGGTAATCTTCCTGACCGTAATTGAATACAAGGCATCTCGATGCACAAGATTACATCCATTCCAGTAATCATCAGGTTGTGTAAGGTCATTACAAGTTAGCCAATTTGTAAATTGATATCCATCATTATCAATATTAGCCCACCCAGTATTAGGCCACCGTGCTATTTGTTGCCTTTCTCCATCGACAAAAAGTTGTTTTACTTCAAAGGAAACGGAAGCAACATAAATATCTCCACTATATTGCGTCCATCCTGTAATTACATCCGCGCCATTAATTTCAGGATTGTTCCCTGACCCATAAGCGCTATAGGTGATTGGTTTGCCTTCTGATCCCGAAGAAGTGACAGTCAGTTGCTCACGCCATACCCCGCCTCTTTTAAACAAAATAGTATCTCCAGGTTTAAAACTTGTACTATTTACTTTAGAAATTGTCTGCCAGGCTGATTCATCACTCAAGCCTGAAGCATTATTATCCCCGGAGTTTTTTACATAGTAGGTTGCACAAAACCCTGAATTGAATGACAGAATAAAAATCACAAAAGTGATAAGCCATAAAACTCTAAAGATATTTTTCTTCATAAGATAATCTCCAATTTTTAGTTCCCTAATATTCTACTTTCAAGTTGCAATAAACGTACCACTCAAATAGTCAATCAAAAAGCCATAAATCATTCCCACTTTGTCTTATATATGTACATTTTCGTAAAAGTTAATACCATAGTGTCATCTACCAATAAGATTCTGATATACATCTATATAGTCCCTAATGTATCTTTCAAACCCAAATTTGGTTTTAACTGTTTTTCTTCCTGCCTCTCTAAACTTTTCTTGAAGATTGGTATCACTCAGTATTCTTATTATCCCC
>JAGGYK010000291.1 GCA_021162585.1 Deltaproteobacteria bacterium | reverse complement strand
GGATCTCGGGGTCAAATCTTTATTATTGACAATTTTTCAATCCTTCCCTGACTCACTGACACCTGTCATCCTGTTTTGTCAATAATAAAGATTTGACCCCTCGGTTCCTTCGGTTATAGTAGGACTTCAAGATCTTCTAGTGGATATGATACACAGGAGTGGATGTAGCCAAACTGTCTGTCAGACTTACGTACTGGAGTATCTTGAGGCTGGAATACCTTTCCAGAAACGAGCTTGATACGGCACGTAGAGCATTCTCCTGAACGGCAGAGTGTGGGAATCACAAGTCCATTTTTCTCCAGGGCAACCAGCAAAGACTCACCCGCAGATGCCTGTATAGACTTTGTGCCACTGATCTTTACTGTAAAGACATCATCTTTTTTTACATCTGAAGGCCAGCCCGGATATTCCCAAATATTCAGTGGAGTGCCTGGTATCTCTTTTTTTATCTTTCGTTTAGGGATCCCAAGCTTTTCGACTTCCGGCAGACAGAAATCGTACATAGCCTGTGGACCACAAAGGAAAAAGCTCTTATCACTAAACTCACCAAGTGTCTCACTGATGAGATCAGCGGTTATAAATCCGCATTTGCCCGTATAATTCTTGGAAGGATTTTCAATCACCGGTATATAGTTTATATTATCAAATTGCTCTGATAAACGGCTCAGTTCCTCGTGAAAAATAATATCATCGGTATTATTGCTTCCATAGAAAAGATAGATAATACGATCCAGACCGCACTCTATCACTTCCCGTAACATACTCATGATCGGAGTAATACCACTTCCGCCGGCAAGACAGACCATTGTCTTATCATGGATAATTGGATTATAGTGGAAAGTCCCTTCAGGGGCAGAACTCTCAATAATATCTCCTGTCTTTACCCTATCCAGCAAAAAGTTAGACACCAGCCCATTTTCAACCCGACGAACAGTAACATCATAGTAACCGATCTGATTCGGCGGAGAGGAAATACTGTATGGGCGGCTCGTTTTTATACCGTCTACTTCCAGATAAAGGGTAATGTATTGTCCAGCCTGAAATGGAGGTAGATAATTATCAGTAGATAACAGACGCAATGTCCTGGTTGAAGGGGTCTCTTCTATAATCTTGCTCACCCGCAGGCTCATCTTTTGCGGGTGTAGTCTATTAATGTATTTTTCTACTGCTCCTTTTTCAAGGGTGAAATCTGTACCGTATTTTCTTGATATCTCTATCTCTTTAATAATGTTATCATATCCATCAAGTTGTCTTACAGTTTCGGGTTTCATAATATTCCTCCTGTTATGCTCTCAGTTCTCTGAGTAAGGCTTTCGCGGCCTTGACACCGGATTCCAGTGTGGGCTGGAATCCATTAAAGCCAACCCATCCCCCTGCACTGTACAGCCCTTTAATATGCGGCTGGTTTGGTACAAAGAGCGTAGAATCTTTAACATAATGATCAAATCCATAGATCGCGCCTCGAGGATGTCCCAGATAACGCATATGTGTGAGGGGCGTGGCAATCTCGATCTCTTCAATATGCTTTCTCAAATCTGGAAAGACCTTTTCAGCTACATGTAACATGGAATCAGCAATTCGGTACTTCTCACGTACATATTGTGCAGGGGGCACACTGAGCCATGTTTCGCCATATTTAAGGGTAACCAAAGCCACCTGACAGGCCCCCTCAGGAGAAAAACTGGGATCTATCAAGTCGTAACAGGTAAGCATCACGAAATCTTCATCACCAATTTCAATGGTTTTCATCCTCTCATAGGCGCTATCCATATCCGTACCACCAAAGATAAAGTTGGTGGATTCAGTAAGGCCGACTTCTTTCGGCTCACAATCCAATCCTATGTAGAGCGTAAAGGCCGACTGGCTGAGAGAACATTGTCGCAATTCTTTAAATACTGCATCAGGTACATGCTTATGATCAATAAGCTCAACATAGGTTACCACCTTGGAGGCGTTGGAGATAACACATGTTGCCGGAATTTCTTCCCCGTCTTCTGTAACTACTCCCTTTATACTTCCATCTTCCACTATGATCTTTTTTGCACCACAATTGAAACGAATCTTTCCTCCACGGGCGATAATCACATCAGCAATCGCATTGGATAGCGCCTGGGAGCCACCTCTTAAATGATACGGTTTGAACTCACAAAAGCCAAAGATCATTGCTGCCATATCATTGAAGGACATAAGTCGAGGCGGAAGCCCCATGTAGCTCCAGTATGGGGATACAACGAATTTAAGCAATGGATCTTTAAAATATTGATCCAGGACTTCCTGCGTACTCTTAAGCGCATATCTAAAGTAGAGAGGATATTTCTCACGGTTAGTCTCGGGATCATTTAAGTAAAAAGCACCGATAACCTCTGTGAAATATTTACGAATCAGGTCAAAATATTTCTCTATTCCTTCTTTTTCGTTGGGAAAATGCCTCTGCAACTCAGATATTATTTCAGACCAGTCAGGCCTGAGGGTTATATCCAGCTTCCCCGGTAACGTTACACGATAAAGGTCGGACATGGGAACAAACTCCAGTTTGTCCATCACACCGATCCCATCCAGTAGTGACCGAAGTGGACCTGCTTTTTCAGGAGTCCCCATGCCACTAAGCTGATGCAGTGCCACTTCAAACTCGAATCTTCCCCGGCAAAAGCTTGTTGCACATCCACCCGGTATATTATGTCGTTCCAGCAGAAGTACATTCAGGCCCTTCTGAACCAATGTAGCTGCTGCCATAAGGCCACCATTACCAGCCCCTATTACTACTACATCATAGCCTTCCATCCCTGCCCCTCCTTTTTATCTCGTATTTTGTAATGCTCACTAACTTTCTATTAAGCCACTTAACCAACAAGTTCTACTTATTTTTATATTTAGCGCTTACCTAAAAAGGATATATATGTTAGTAATACTAACTAATATTTTTTGTCAAGGCTCTTTGGGAAATCCCACGAGATCTATCCTTGACAAAAAGTGATGAATGGATATAGTAAAATTTAAAGTTTAACTTTAAGCTTTATTATGGAGGTGCCATGAGACCAGAGAACGATATGTCGGGTTATTGCAATCCATATCTCTGGACGGAGAAGATCACGACTAATAGCCGTCCTCCAATGATTATCACCCGTGTCATTACAGAAGTAAACGATGTTTAAAACCAGCATTACAGAGATGTTAGGGATAGAACACCCCATCCTCATGGGTGGTATGCAATGGCTCTGCAAAGCAGAATTCATAGCATCTGCTGCTGAAGCAGGGATTATGTCTTTCCTCGCGGCTGAGACGTTTCCATCGGCTGAGGCCCTCAGGCAAGAGATCAAAAAGACACGCCAAATGACGAATAAACCCTTTGGGGTAAACATTAGTATGCTGCCCGAAGTCGTCCATGAAGATAGGGCACTAGAGTTTGCCCAAGTTGCAGCAGAGGAAGGAGTTGTGGCGGTAGAGACATCAGGCCGAGACCCTTCTTTCCTCATACCAATTCTCCACGAGGCAGGTGTAAAGGGATTCCACAAAGTCTCCTTAATAAGGTATGCAAAAAAGGCCATTCAAGGCGGTGCAGATGCAATCATCATTCTGGGCTACGAGTGCGGAGGGCATCCTGGACGTAGCGATGTCCCCACATCTATAATCCTACCCCGGGCAGTGGATGAGCTTAACGTACCCATTGTTGCAGCAGGAGGTATTGTGGATGCCAGGGGTTTTGCAGCTGCCCTGTCCATGGGGGCTGACGGTGTTCTCATGGGCACTCGTTTTGCAGTTACTGCAGAGAGCCCCATGCATGACAATATTAAAAAGAGGTATATCGAGGTTACAGAAATGGATACCACCCTTATCATGAAAAGCCTGAAAAATCCCTTAAGGTGCTATAAAAACTGGGCCACTGATGAGGTTCTAAAGATGGAGGCTCGTGGAGCCACCCTCGAGGAGATCCTCACTATTGTTGGAGGTAAGATAGGAAGGGCTGCCTATGAATCTGGAGACGCCGAAGGTGCTCCTTTCCCCTGCAGTATGGGAGCAGCAATGATAAAGGAAATAAACCCTATCAAGCAAGTGGTATCAGAGATCATTGAGGGCGCTCACAGGATTTTAGCTGATCTCAGGAAAATGGAGGGTCAAAAAACCTTTGAAACACAAAAATCTTAAGAAACCGGCGATCGGGTTATAAAGTATAATATGAGATCTTTGCATAATTACCCATATTGTCATTGCGAGCGTAGCGTAGCGAAGCAATCTCTAACTGCTTGTAATTAATGGGATTGCTTCGCCTGCCTGTGCCTCGGCAGACAGGTCGCATATGCTCCTCGCAATGACAGGCAAACAATCGTGCAAAGGTCTCAATATCTTACGTTTCCAACAAATAAATATTAGAGGAGGAGGAGGAGGTTGATAAGATGTTACTTTTGGAGAAGATATATACTGAGGAACACCGCATTTTTAGGGATTCGTTAAGGAGATACTTGGAAAAGAATGTTACACCATATGTTGAGGAATGGGAAAAAAAGGGGATAGTCCCAAAAGAGGCATGGAGAGGCTTTGGCGCACAGGGATTTTTGTGTCCATGGCTTCCCGAAGAATATGGAGGCTCAGGCGTTGGTTATGAATACTCTGTAATTATAACAGAGGAATTAGCAAGGACAAACCAATTGGGTCTTATTGCTCCACTTCATAGCGACGTCATAGTACCCTATATATACTCTTTTGGTAATGAGGAACAAAAGAAGAAATGGTTGCCAGGCTGCGCTAGCGGGGAAACTATTACTGCCATAGCCATGACTGAACCAGAAACAGGTTCGGATCTGGCTGCAATAAGAACAACCGCAATAAAAGATGGAGATGAGTATGTTATTAATGGCCAAAAGACCTTTATATCTAATGGGGTCAACTGCGGGTTGGTTATTATAGCAGCAAAGACCGATCCAAAGGCAAGTCCTGCCCATACTGGTATTAGTCTCATTGTTGTGGAAGATAGCACCCCCGGGTTTGTTAAAGGAAGGAATTTAGAGAAGATAGGGATGAAAAGTCAGGATACTGCTGAGATGTTTTTCGAAGACTGCAGAGTACCTCAGGCTAACCTTCTGGGGGATGAAGGGGCTGGTTTTAAGTATATGATGATAAAACTCCAGCAAGAGCGTTTAGTGTCAGCCTGGGCCTCACAGGTAATGGCAGAGTTGGCGCTGGAGTACACGATTGAATATACAAAGTCCAGAATGGCCTTTGGACGGCCTATCTCCCGTTTCCAGCACAATGCGTTTAAGCTTGCGGAGATGGCAACAGAGGTGGAATTGGGAAGAACCTTCATGGAGGCATTAACGCTTGACCACATTGAGGGCAAGGATATCGTAAAAAAGGTATCCATGGCAAAGTACTGGATTGCTGAGATGGCTAATCGTGTGGCTCAACAAGGAATCCAACTTCACGGCGGGTACGGATACATGGAAGAGTATCCCATTGCCAGGTTATTCAGGGATGTAAGGGTACAGACCATCTTTGCAGGCACTTCAGAGATAATGAAGCTTATAATTTCAAGGCTCATGGGACTTTAAGGTTTGGTGATTAAGATTTTATCTATAAAAACATTAATTTGTTTCCCTGCTTCACCTAACAATGAGCAACTTCTACTTCTATTTTACCCTGTTAGATAGAAAGCCTCGCCATTTATGGCAGGATGAAAGAACTACTAAATTTGGGAGGGGTTTAAAGTCCCTTCCAAATTATCTAACAAAGCTTACCCCCAAAAAGGAACAAAGTGGGATGGTTAATTAACCATCCCACTGGCATTGCAAGCTGGAAGTTTTATCTTAGGCTTTTTGTTTTTAAGCCTCTTCTCTTTTCTTCTTATCCAACTCTTTTACCTCGCGCCTCAAGATCTTACCAACAGCACTCTTGGGAAGCGAATCTGTAAATTCTATATTTTTGGGCACCTTATAGGCTCCAAGCCTCTCTTTGCAGTGCTGAATCACTTCTTGTTCTGTAAGGGATTGTCCTGGCTTTACCACAATATAAGCCTTAACCGTCTCGCCCCGGTACTCATCTGGAACACCTATTGTACAAGCCTCCAATATCTTAGGGTGCTCGTAGAGGATTTCGTCTATCTCATTTGGATATATATTATAACCACCAGCTATAATAACATCCTTTGTTCTATCAACAACTGATAAATATCCATCTTCATCCAAAAAACCTATATCACCCGTATGCAACCACCCATCCTCATCAATCGCTAACTTTGTTTCTTCTGGCTTCTTATAGTATCCCTTTGTTACTTGAGGACCCTTAATATATATCTCTCCGCTTTCGCCTGGAGGTAGTTCCTTATTTTCTGTTATATCAACTATCTTAAGATCGGTGTTAGGAACAGGTAACCCCACTGTCCCAGCCTTTATTTTCCCTCCCCACGGGGTTGCTGTTGCTACAGGTGTAGTCTCAGTTAACCCATATATCTCTAATATAGTAGAGCCAGCCAATTGCTCCAGCCTCTGAATGATTTCTAAAGGCAGAGGGGCTGCACCTGAGAAGAAACCTTTGATAAAGGAGAGATCCATGTTCAGAAATTTCTTATTATTTAATAGACCTACATATATTGTGGGGACGCCACCTACATAAGTGGGTCTGAACTTCTTGATCATTTCTATCAAGGTCTCAGGCTCAGGACGAGGTATCAATATATTAGTTAATCCCATCCATATACAAAAATCCTGACATAGGTGCCCTGCTGTATGGAAGATGGGATAAATGAATAATAAGCTATCCTCACCATCTTTAAGATTATGGAACCAAGCCCTAAATTGCTGAACATTAGAGGAAAGATTAGAGTGGGTGAGCATAACACCCTTGCTTACACCTGTTGTGCCCCCTGTATATACCAGGGCACCAAGATCATCCCATCCTGCTGCGTTTTCCACAGGATCATCAGGATATTTGCCTATAAGATCCATAAACTCATATACATCCTCTTGAGGCTCAACCTTTCTGTACATCTTTTTTTTGACAATGGGGTAAAGCTGTTTCTTGGGGAAGGGAAGATAATCGTTTATATGACAAGTAATGATAGTCTTAATCTTGGTCTTCTTCTTCAAGCTCAATGCCCTTGGGAGCAGCAAATCAAGGGTTATCAGTACTATGGAATCAGAGTCATTAAGTTGGTATTCCAGCTCACGCTCAGTATAAAGGGGATTATTCATTACTGTAACAGCCCCAATCCTATAACCAGCATAATCTGCAATTACCATCTGAGGTAAATTAGGGAGAAGCATTGCTACCATGTCCCCTTTTTTCACACCCAGATCTATAAGGGCCCTGGCAAATCTGTTGACAAGCGCTTCAAGCTCTTTATAAGAAATCTTTTTCCCCATAAATTGGAGAGTTGTCACATCAGGGAACCTCTTTGTATTTCTAGTTAAAACCTCAGCCATAGTAACCCTCTCAATCTCGATTTCATAGGGCACACCAGGGACATATGACTTATGCCAAGGTCTTTCAAAAGCCATATCTGACCTCCTTTTAATTAAATTAAATCCTGCTAATAGTAGAATCTTAATTTATACCTTACTTTTCATCTGATGTAAAACTAATATATCTGTTTCTCGTTTGAAGATGTTTATTTTGGAAACGGACTTTCCATTCCCTCAGGGATCTTTCTCATCTGCCAGATCCCGTGTACAAGCGATACTGTCTCGCCCTGGACGTCTTTGATCTCCAGGTCCAAAGTGAAGTCAGCCTTACCTTTCTCCTCAGCCTCCTTCTGTATTCTTTTCACCTCTTCTTTGCTCAATTCCACCTCAATGGTTACGTCGGTCATGGCAGGGCGTCGAAAACGAATATTGACCTCCTTGACGATGGGGAAAAACTTGTTATAGTCAAAAGAAGCCCCGAATATAATCCCCCCTGTGAACTCCCCGATGGTAAAGAGGGACCCGGCATACATCATGCCCACGTGATTGACATTTCCCTCTAATGGCATCAAGAACTTTGCATAGCGATCCCTCATTTCTAATACCCTGATTCCTGTTCTCTTGATAGCCTCAATACCTGACACTGCAAAATCAGCAGCCTTTTTATATTTCTCATCTATCATTTTTGTCTCCTCCAGTGAGGTGATGTAATTTATATAAGTGCTTAAAGACCATTTATTACCTTGGCATTTAAATCAGTGTAAAGTGTTTTATGTCCATGATGCTGCCTTTGCACTCTTCCTCAAAGACCGCCTTGACTCTAGCTCCAACCTTAACCTTCTCAGGATCCGCGCTATCGAGGAAGTGAGGAAGGGCTGTATCTGCACCATCAAGTTTGACAAATACATATCCGTATGGCACAGGACGCTGAACCCCGGTGCTGGGATCAACAAACCCAAATTCAATGATGGCACAGACCACTATTTCCCCTTCATCAGAGACAGGCACAAATTCATCCATTGCAACATAACACCTTCCACATACCTTCCTGGGTGGTACATATACTCTGCCACATTTGGGACACTTTACTCCAATGAATCTTTTATTTTCTTTGATCTCTAAAAGAAATTTTGAACCATACTTCCCCACACTCCATCTGTAAGGCTGAAACATATCACCAGAAGATATGGTGAGGAGTTCCATTCCTTTCTTCTTTTCCATCGCTTTTCCTCCCTATAATTCGCTATAACTTAAGATGGCCTCTTCTTTCCTAATAGCATCACATCAGCCCAGTTACATCCGCCAAAGCCTGTGGCCAATGCTAGATTAACATCTTTTTTTACCTGCCTAGGTCCGGCCTTGCCCATAATCTGCCATGCTGCTTCACCTACTCTTAAGAGGGCGGTAGCCCCTATTGGATTAGAACTCATAACACCGCCTGAAGGATTCACAGGGAGTTCGCCATCCATGTCTGTAACACCATCCCAAACTAGCCTTGGCCCCTGGCCTGGTCCGCAAAAACCAATAGACTCCATCCACTTGAGCCCTGCATAGGAGTAAGGGAGATAGATCTCACATATATCAATCTCTTTTAAGGGCTCTTTAACCCCTGCCTTTTCAAAAACCTTTCGAGAAGCTGCCTCAAGGGTATCGTTTGCATCCCAATTGATATCCCCGAGGTAAACATAGTTATGCCGATTAGCAGTAGAGATAACCCATGCTGGGATAGGAGCGATCTTTTCCGCAATATCTTCAGAGGCAAAGATAACAGCTGCCGCGCCGTCAGTCCTGGGACACATATCACTCATCCTCAACGGATAAGCCAGCATCTGATTTTGTTCTGACGTTACGAGCAGATCAACAATCTTGTCTGCTTCCATACCTTTCATCCATTCCTGATGGAGGTGGGCATACGGATTATTAAGGGCATGAAGGCGTTCTCTAACTGCAACTCGAGCCCCATCCCGCTCTGTAATTCCATAATTATCCATATATTTACTAGCCTCTACAGCAAGGCCAGCTATAGCTCCACCAATATTTGGCCTTTCCCAAATCGGGTCAAAGGCAGTAATAATGGCTCCAGTTGTATCTGATTCTGAATTCTTTTCCCAACCAATAGCAAGGACTTTGTCGAACATGCCTGAAGCCACATGATAATATGCACACATTGCCACAGTAGTACCGGTAGTGCCTCCTGTTGTGACCTTCATTATAGGCTTCATGACGCCTCCTGATCCCTCCACACTCCACATATCTACATAATTAATCCCCTCGAAGTGATCCATATTGCCAATGACAACAGCATCGATATCCTTGATGGTCAATTCGGCATCTGCCAGGGCCGCAATAACGGCTTCATTTATAAGCTCAACTCCATTTACATCCTTTCTGGAACTCCTCTGGTATGTTTGGCCAAAGCCAACAATTGCTGTTCTTTTACCCATAATATCCTCCCTTATATTCCTACAATGAATACACCGTGGGCCTGTCCGCAAGGGCCATTGATTCCATGCGCAAGAGCTGTTTTCGCCCCTTTTACCTGCCTTTTGTCTGCCTCTGACCGTATCTGCAGGACTGCCTCAATAAGCCTGGCCAGACCTGCCACCATTACTGGATGAGCTGAGATTACACCGCCAGAAGGATTAACAGGTAGATCGCTATTCATATTGGTAGCGCCTGATTTTATAAGATCAGGCCCCTTACCTTCCGGAGCTAAGCCCAAGCCCTCATACCAGAGTGGTTCCATGTAGGAATATGCATCATATAACTCTACCGCATCGAGTTCCTTCATTGGGTCTTTGATCCCGGCCATCTTATACGCCTTGTACGCAGCATCCTTTAATGCCCTGGGGTTGGCAAGATCCCTATACCCCAGTGTATAAGAGTCTGAACAGTGTCCAACGCCACGTATCCATACAGGATCCTTCTTAAATCTTTTCAATCCACTCTCATTTGTCAAGATTATGGCTGCTGCCCCATCACTGATGGGAGAGCAGTCCAGGAGCTTTAAGGGTTCTGCTATCTTTTTTGATTTCATTACATCTTCAACTGTAATTTCCATTGGGAGTTGGGAATAGGGATTGTTTATGGCATTCCTGTGATTCTTGACAGATACTAGGGCAAAGTCCTCCTCGATTGCGCCGCTTGCCTCCATATAGCAGCGGGCTTGCAAAGCTGCGGAGGATGTGGCATCTATCCCTAACCCGCGCTGGTATATAGGATCAAACATGGCATTTGTTATGAGGTTCATTTTCCCCTCTGATCCCTTTACGTGAGCAACTACCAGGGTTGTATTAAAGGAACCTGAAAGGGAGCGCATCATACCGTAGAGGGCACCAAATATTCCATCACCCTCTACTGTAGATATATCCTTATCCCAGGAACCTGCAGCATCCATTACTGCCATGGAGGATATGGTTCTACCATCCCAGAAGTCATTTGAAACAGTAACTACATTATCGATATCTCCTATATCCCCACCGGCATCAGAAAGTGCAAGTGTTGCTGCTTCAAAGACTATTTCAGCAAATGTATCTTCTTTACTTTTTTCATAGGTTGTCTGACCAACACCTACAATTGCTATCTTTTCCATATTACCTTTCTCCTTCCATTTTTATGGGATAGGGGCAAAATGCTTGATATCCAAAATATTACCTGCCCTCTCATCAGCAAAAACCGCTCTAACCCTCATTCCTGTCTTAAGCTCACTGATATCAATATCTCCAACAAAGTGAAGGAGTGACCCATCTGCTCCATCAATTTTGATAAGTCCATAGACAACAGGTGGCTTTTTGGGAATTACCTCATTAGGGTAGTGTACTACTGTAAAGGACTCAAGGGTGCCTGTATCTTTTAATCTTACCCATTCCTTGGTCGGGATAAAGCATTCCCAGCAGTTTTTGACTGGCGGCACATACACCTTTCTGCACCTAGGGCACCTTATTCCCCATATCTCTTTCTTGTCGCGCAGCGCGATAAAAAAGCGGCTCCCAGTCTCTCCTACATACCACTTGTATGGCACCTTTATTCGGCCTTCATAATAGATATTTTCAGATTCCATCTTGGACATAAAAACCTCCTACTTTTAGAGAAAACAACAATCTCTGCTCACTAAGAGCATACACTTAAAAATCTTCTTAAAAAACTATCTTCAATAAGACGTCGGCTTTTGAGAAACACCCAGCATTTCTCTGGCCTGCTGTGGTGTGGCGATCTCCCTGTTCATCTCTTTGGCTATTCTCACGATCCTGGCAACAGCTTCAGCGTTATTTTTCAGTTTCCGTCCTCTCGAGTAGTATAGATTGTCCTCCATCCCTACACGCACATGGCCCCCGAGGAGGATCGACATAATATTCAAAGGGAGCTGGAAATGCCCAACACCAATGACAAAGAATATGGACTGGGGTGGCAGCTCGTTAATCAGCGAGAGCAGATTCGCCGGTGTTGGGAAAGATCCTGTCTGGAAACCCATAACAAACTGTATATCATAGGGTGGCTCAATTAGTCCCTGCATCATAAGATCCTGGAAGACCCAGTACATACCAGGATGATACATTTCCATTTCAGGCTTTACTCCCTTTTCCTTCATGGTCTTTGCATACATAGCAATATCTGCATAGCTAGTTGGAATGCATTTATCAAAAAGGAATTCAGGCCGAGGATTGGGAATAGGTTCTTTCCTCTCCATAAGGGGCATCTTTAACATAAAAGGGCCAAGGTTTAATGAACACATTTCCGGATTGGCATAGATACTCGCCATCCTCTGTTCAATGGTTTGATCAGGCCCGCCACCGGTTGTGTTATTGATAATAATGTCCGGACACTTCTTTCGAATAAGAGTGTTAACCCTCAGATAATCCTCAGGGTTGCTTGATGTCAACCACCACGTCTCTGGATTTCTGGCATGGACATGAACGATGCTTGCCCCTGCTTTGTAAGCCCCATATGTCTGCTCTGCCTGCTCTTCCGGGGTTTCTGGAAGATTCTCATTATATTCCTTTCCCTGAACCCCTCCTGTAATAGCGCAGGAAATGATTAAAGGGGGCAGACCCTTTCTAACCTTCTCCATCCATTGGTATGGGTTGCGATAATCCCACATATAGTCCTCTTGTTTCATGGCACCTCCCTTTTTATTTTGTAATGCTTACTAACCTTACATCAAAACATTTAACTTCATTTAATTAAAAAGTATTATCTATCTTTTTTATATTTAACTCTCACTAAAAGAATATATATGTTAGTAATACTAACTAATATTTTTGTCAAGACTTTTTTGCCCAATCAATGGTATGGACCCCAGAGCAAGCTTAAGCCTCTTATCCGCAGCATCCGCGTGCCAGGCCTTCCAGAAGTTCTGACATGGTCCTTACCTTATCTATTGTCTGTGGCAGCACCTCAAGCACCTGCTCTATGTCATCTTCATTAGTCTCCCTGCCTAGGGTAAGCCTGAGCGAATTACAGGCCTTTTCCCCCCCGAGCCCCAGGGCTACAAGTACATGGGAAGGCTCGGTGCTGGATGAGCTGCAGGCTGAGCCAGCAGAGGCATAGATGCCCTGTGAATCGAGTTCTTCCAGCATTAATTCCCGTTCAATAAATTCGATGCTCATGTTGACATTGTTGGGCAACCTTTTTGTAGGATGCCCATTCAAGTAAATATGATCAATTCGTCTCGGCAAATCACTGATAAGCTTATCACGAAGCAAGGTAAGCCGCTGTTCTTCTTTACCCATCTCTGCTTGTGCAAGTTCTGCAGCCTTACCAAAGCCTACAATGCCTGGGACATTCTCCGTGCCTGCTCGCCTCCTTTTTTCCTGCTCACCTCCATGCACAAGGGAGGTTAGTTCTGTCCCTTTCCTGATATATATCGCGCCGACTCCCTTGGGTCCGTAGAGCTTGTGAGCTGATATAGAGAGCAAATCCACTCCAAGTTCATCTACATCTACTGGAATATGACCTACAGTTTGCACTGCATCGGTATGAAAGATTATTTCCCTTTGCTTGGCAATCCTGCCTATCTCAGCTATTGGTTCTATGGTGCCTACTTCATTGTTCGCATGCATTACTGAAATGAGGATAGTTTTATCAGTAATAGCCTCCTTGACACTCTGTGGGTGAACCAGGCCATACTCATCTACTGGTAGATAGGTGATCATGAATCCTCTCTCCTCTAAAAACCTGCACGGCTCTAATACGGCATGATGCTCGATCGAAGTGGTAATAATGTGGTTTCCTTTATGGTGATTGGCATGCGCAGCACCCTGTATAGCAAGGTTATTCGACTCAGTCCCTCCACTGGTAAAGACAATCTCCTCACCTTGGGAGCCAACAATGCCAGCAACCTTATCCCTTGCCTCTTCAATAGCTCTCTTTGCCTCTTGCCCATATGAATAGAGGCTTGAAGGATTGCCAAAGGTCTCATTGAAATACGGCAACATTGCCTTTACTATCTCAGGATTCACTGGTGTGGTAGCAGCATGATCTAAGTATATCCTCTTCATTTGACTACGTTGGTATCCCCTGACCAGCTCATTTTTGTCTTCTTATAGCATAACCTTTCTTATTAGACAGCAACTACTTCCTTAACTGGCTACTTATGTCTATGCCTATCAAGTCTACCCTGAAAATTCTCGATGGACAAAATAGAGTTACCTGGCTAGACTTAATAAAATAAATGAAATACTTACTACTACTTTTAGCATTGGTGTATGCCTTAAGCCCCTATGACATCTTACCTGATTTTTTGTTTGGTTGGGGATGGCTTGATGACCTTCTCATCCTGGGCCTTTTGTGGTGGTATTTTTTCTCGCCTAAAAGGAAACAATACAGCAAAAAAGGCCCTTATCAAGAAGGCTCTCAATCCTTTGAGACAAATGGTGATGATGGATTCTCTGAAGAGGAAGGCTCAGGTTCTCAGTTTAAAGAAAAGGCTATAACAAATGATCCCTACGCAGTGCTCGGCATCTCAAGGGATGCATCCCCGGAAGAAATAACAAACGCTTACAAAAGGCTTGCGAAGAAATACCATCCAGACAAGGTGCTTTATCTGGGCGATGAATTCAAAGAACTGGCGGAAAAACGCTTTAAGGAAATACAGAAGGCCTACCAGGATTTGATGTCTAAATAGCGTGCATGGTGGGGTCAAATCTTTCATCTTGAGAGCGCCGATTAAAACCGGCAGAAGCAGGGACTGAAAGTGTCCTATGATAAAGGACTAGCCACCCACATCAGCCCTGAGTCATGCGCTGGTAATGGCAACATTGCCGGTGGAGCGTTGACAAGGGAAAGTGCAGGCTGAGTATTGAGCCTCGTAGCCCAAGTTTAACCTCATTTTCATAAAAAGCAATAAAATAAGGGTATTTTTAGCGGGTGCGCATGTGTAACCTATTGATATTATTACATACAGCTCTTTGAAAACCAAATGTAGTGCCCCATAATATAATATTAACCTTGACATAGAAAACCTACGTGGTATAGTGGCTTTTATGTATATACGAGAAATACGGAAGAAAAACCCAAACTCACCGAAGGTATTCATATCACACAGGTTAATAGAGTCTGTGCGCACTCCAAGAGGTCCCAGGCAGAGAGTGGTTATCAATCTGGGGCAACTTGATCTTCCAAAAGAGAACTGGAAAGAACTTGCAAATCGTGTAGAAGATCTCCTGCGTGGTTATGAACGT
>JAGGYK010000242.1 GCA_021162585.1 Deltaproteobacteria bacterium | reverse complement strand
CACAGTTCTCTCTCATCGAAAGGTGCGTGTAGTCACGAGAAAAAAACTAGTTGAAAGGCGAAAATTGGCTTGAAATTCCGTAAGTTATGCCTTAACAGAGGCCTTTTCTAAGGGGTGAACATTTGTTATAAACGCGCATGAACGATCCACGCTCACAACCAAGTATGAAAATGAACGTATCACAATGTAGGGCCCGTTCCCCGAACGGGCCGATGAGGGCAAAAGGCCCCTACAAAACTTTGTGCCTATTTTCATATAAATATACCTAGAGCCCAGGCTTAATTTTCGGTGTAACAGCGAGCAGGGCATATGTACGATTGGACTTAAAATCGCTTTTTATTTCTATATCCATGCGTTTACTTAAGTTCTCAATTAGACTATTCAGGTCTTTTGTGGATATAGCCAGATAAGAAGTAATACCAAAGGGGACGATATCTCTATCTACTATTACTGGAGTTTTCATCCCTACATATCCCAAATAACCTCTCATATGCATATCATCTTCAAACACCAAAAGGGGCAGGCCTGATATCTCCTTTATATATTGCTCAGGGTTATATACTACATCCTTTGCAGGTAGCATTATGAAGGAGTATGCCCAGCATACAACAATAACGGAGAGGACCTCTAAAGATACGGCCAGAGCCAATCGGTTCCTGTGAATTAGCCACACAAGACAAATAGCAATAGAACCAAGGACCCCTATGGCTATGCCTTGCTTTATATATAGAGAGCTATCTGTATTAATGCAGATAATAGCTATCACTCCTGCTGCAAGGATAATAAGACCAGCAGATATAACAGCCCATTTTTTAACCTTAAGGATGCGAGAAACATCCTTAAGGCCTGTAGCGACCCAGTAACCTATAAGTATCCCAATAAATGGCACAGCAAGGACAGCATAGCCTGGCTCACAATGCTGAGAAAACCACAGTATCGCAAGACTTACTACAAGTGCGATCTTCGAAGGCAAGAGCTTCTTCCATGCCATATCCTCGTCCGGTTTTACTTCATAAGCCCATGCCGGTATAATTAAAGGTAACCATGGCAAGCCAAATTTAATGAGCGCCCATGAACTTTTGAAAAATCCCATATCGGGGCCGTGAGATAATGCCCCGGATACAAAAGAAGCCCCCCCAGCAATTCTATATACAAGGTAAAACCCTAACAGAATCACGCATAATATAAAGACACCTGTGATAGGCATTATATCTAAAAACCTGCCAGGGGCCAGATCGATCAGGATTAGAAATATTACACTAAAGACTACGAATGCCAGCATAATCCAGCCACCCGTAATAGTGGCAAGGCAGACCATGATGTATGCAGGTATATACCACACAGGCCTTACATCTTTCAGGTATGCTGTAAAAAAAATCATGAGAGCAACTATAGAACATGTGCAAGGTATGGCCGATACATTTAATGACGAATACGTAATTAAAAAGCCATAGCTGGTAGCAGTAAAGAGGGAAGACCACAAAGCTGTCCAGGCATTCCAGAGCACAAGACAAAAGATAAAAACACTCCCCACGACTATGAGGCCTAATAAGATGGCAACAAACCTGAAGACAAGTATGTTATCTCCGGGAATAAGGGATAGTAAAATAATATTTACAGGGTTTTGATCAGAAAGGATCTGTCCATTTAACTTAGGCACCAGGGAAAAACATCCGTGTAACTCTCT
Organism: Deltaproteobacteria bacterium; assembly: GCA_021162585.1. Lineage (GTDB taxonomy): Bacteria > Desulfobacterota > Desulfomonilia > UBA1062 > UBA1062 > JAGGYK01. Next base: position 1,755 of record JAGGYK010000242.1, on the reverse strand, counting down.
AATTACCTCCAAGAGCCATATCTCCTGGCCTTGCCATAGACCATGGTTAAGGATAAGTGGAAATATACATACAAGAGAGGCAGCACACACCCCAATAAATATCATAAGATCCTTTAATCTCATCACAAAATCATCCCCCAAATATCAACAAGGATTTACCTGCTCGCTATAAAGGTGTCAAGCTCAACAATCAAATATCTTAAGGGCTTGACTTAAGCAAGACACAGAAATAGTATAATTGCTATAAACTATAGTGAGGGGAATGAATGGCGTCTATAGAAGAAATACTTAAGAACAAGGGGGTGTCCATGCCAAGAGTCACCCTCCGTTCTGATGGAAGAAAGCCAGAAGAAATGAGACATGTGCTTTTGACCCGCAATTATCTTAAAACTACCCCAGGGTCCTGCCTTATAGAGGTAGGAGCTACAAAGGTAGTATGTGCTGCAAATATAGAAGAGAGGGTGCCACCCCACCTGAAAAATACTGGGACAGGGTGGATAACAGCGGAATATAGCATGCTCCCGGCCTCTACATCCCCACGTTCTGTAAGGGAGGCATCTCGAGGCAGGGTGGGAGGAAGAACACATGAGATTCAAAGACTCATAGGTAGAGCCTTAAGGGCAGCAATGGATCTTCAAGCCCTGGGCGAAAGAACCATTTTATTGGACTGTGACGTAATACAGGCAGATGGGGGGACAAGAACTGCATCTATTACAGGTGCATACGTAGCCCTTTATGACGCTGTTTCCTGGATGCTCAAGAATGATATGATAGCTAGAAATCCTATACATGATCAGGTAGCTGCTATCTCTGTTGGTATAGTGGAAGAAGATCTTCTTTTAGATCTTAACTATGAAGAAGATTCAAAGGCAGATGTGGATATGAATGTAGTCATGACAGGAAAGGATTATATCATAGAGGTCCAGTGTACTGCAGAAGGCAGGCCCTTTTCAAAGGGACAGATGCAAGAACTTATCGAGATTGCACAACAAGGGATTCAAATACTCATAAAAAAGCAAATAGCTGTACTTGGTTTGAGATGAAGGTCTTGCTTGCTACTGCAAATCAAAAAAAGATACAAGAAATCAAAGACATACTCTCTGAGACAGCGATTGCCATAATAACACCTCGTGACTTAGATCTATTTGTGGACGTGGAAGAGGATGGATCAACCTTCAAAGAAAATGCAATCAAAAAGGCTACTGCCTGGGCAAAGGCCTCAGGAATGAATGCACTGGCAGATGACTCTGGCCTGTGTGTTGATGCCCTCGGCGGTAGGCCTGGGGTGACCTCTGCCCGCTTTGCTGGAGAAAATGCAACTGATGAGGATAACTGTAGATTGTTACTCAAATATATGGAGGGCATAAAAGATAGAAGGGCAAGGTTTATATGTGTGATAGCACTTGCCATGTCTAATGGTGATGTAATAACAGTACAGGGTGATTATCCTGGTCTTATCCTGGATAGGCCCCTTGGTACTAACGGCTTTGGATATGACCCTGTCTTTTTTGATCCTGTAACAAAAAAGACCTTTGCCCAACTTTCCACAGAGGCCAAAAATCAGCGCAGTCACAGAAGAAGGGCGCTTTTAGCCCTCAAAAGGCATTTTATGGGGTTGAAGTATATATAATTTATATGAAAAAAGACGTTTTAGATAACTACTTGATTTTACAGGAGTTCTGTATCTCAAAGGGCACAAAAATAATATCGGCTTCAGGCAGCCGTTTTAATCAGTATTCTGTTGTATGGCCAGCT
>JAGGYK010000283.1 GCA_021162585.1 Deltaproteobacteria bacterium | reverse complement strand
TTTATCACTAAGTTTTAGATCCCCACCGAGACGGGCCAGCATGATATTAGAGAAGCTATAGTAATCAAGGCTGGGATCGTAGAGTCCATCAAAATTGTCTGAGACCGGTGTCTCAAAATACATACTGTACTTATCAGATACATCGTTCATCAGCCATGAGCCAAAGGTCACATTATCATCAAAATAACCAGAGACATCTATTGGCTCATCAGCACCAGAGGCGTATGCCAGGGTGAGTATTGGGGTAAGATTATTTAGCTCATAACTTACATCCAAATAAGCTGAGTAACCACCTCCAAACTCCCAGTCGTCCTTGACCATATTATTAACAAGAAGATTACTATACGGCGGGCCCATAAGAGTGAGTAGAGGAGCAAACGTAGTTGCAGCATCTCTCAGCGCGCCAGAATCCTTTTTAGCAAATGGGCCGGTGGAATATCGTGCAAATCCTTTCAAGGTAAGTGCATCTACCTTGTAAGTCAAATTCACTGTTGGCTTGACGACCCAGCCGCCACCAGAGTCATCCCCTGTTATGCCATATGGGAGCTTGCCTGCAACAGAGAGGCTAGGTGTATTATACATGGCCACCAAGATAAAGGCATCTGTATCTGCGTCATCAGAGTCTGTTGCGTAAATAGGATTAGCTGGTGCATTTGTCTCACTAAAACCATCCTCATCATCCTTATGCCAGATCAGACCAAATGTCCATTCATCAAGGTCAGGGATCTTGGTGAAGTAGCCAATACCAAGGTAGGTCGCTGTCTTACCAAACTGAAACTTCCCATACTTTGTTAGGACATCTGCCCACAGGTTGTCTATACGGAAGATGTTGTATCTGTCAAAGGTGTCTGCTTCATCTGTGGCATGAAAACCGTCATACCTGCCATATGCATCCCAGTCCAGCTTGTTCTCATAGGCAACGATGTTTGCACTTATGGAGATCTTATCTGTGATAATAAGCTTTGGATCAATGTAGAAGTAGTGCTTGAGATATGCATCAGAATCCTCTGTGTCGGTAAGGGCCTTTCCTGGTACTGTAGGATCAGAGGCCGTAGCAGCTGCGACCTTATTGCTAATATATGGATTAGCTAGGTCTGTAGATAAATATGGGAAAGGATCCGTTCCTATTAGACCAGCCAATGCCGCTGTGGCAGGATTTGCCGTTACCTCTGCTGCTGAAAGATAACCATCACTATTAGCATCCAAAGAAAGTGGATCGTTAACTAGCCCTAAGAGATTTCCATACGCTGCCTGTGCCGCTGTTGCTGTTATAGTCGACAGCTGTGACCCGATAGGAGCCTCTGCCCCATAGTATTTCGCGTGGATGATGTCGCTCTCGCTGTAATACCTACCCTGGATCTCATAGTGCCCGCTCAGCTTTAGCTCAACCGCCCATGCAGGCAGGCTGAACGCCAATGCCACTATTGCCAAAAAGATTAACTTAGCCCAAAAATTCCTCATAACTCTTCCTCCTTAAATTTGTTTTTATTTCTATTAACTACTTGGCTCATACCCAGATGCATAACAAATTCATATATTTTTTTCTTTAACACCACATTTTTTAGCATGTCAACATCTATTTAAAAAAATTCTAGAAAAACCATGGCTTTAGTATACAATTTGCGTGCCAGTACTAAAGCCATGTAAAAACAATAAGTTACAACACTGTTGCTTTCTATGGTGTTGTATTTATACAACAAAATAGATACTACGGTTGCAAGATAGCTACGAAAGACAGCCCCAAAAACAGTCAACAGTTATCAGTCGACAGTCCGAAAAACAGTCGGCAGTCGGGAGTCCGAAAAGATAAAGGCTAAGGTTTCAGCCTTTTCATGATATGTTGATAAACGTCTTTACGATGGATAATCCCAAGAATCGATATCTCATTGCCAGATACCTTGAAAATAATCCGATAGTCACCCACCCTCAACTTCCAATATCCCTTGAGCGTCCTCTGTAAGGGCTTGCCATAGACTTGAGGCCGGGAAGTGAGGCGTTCTTCGATGGCTTTTTTAAGCCTTGCCTTGATTTTTGCATCAATCCTGGGCAGATCAACCTTCTTTACATCCGCATGGTACCTGAGGGTGAAGGATGTTGTCTTTTTATTACTCATAAAATTTAGGACAAGACTTCAATGAAATGTTTAACTATCAGCATTTACACGTTTTAACGGTTACATGCCCTATTGAAGTTGCTGACAGCTGATCGCTGAAGGCTCTTTCATTACTCATGCAGCTCAGGACCAGACTTCTTCGTGGGTGAGGGATAACGCATCGTCCCAGGTGGTTTCTCTTTGTTCTGCGAAGGCAGCCAGGCCAATATCTTCTTGAATTTCCAGGGCTTCCTTCAGCAAGTCTCTTACCTTGGTCGAAAGGGAAATCCCCTCCTTCTTGGCTAGAAAGCGAACATTTTGATATAGAGATTCATCAAGCACAACATTGATACGCGGATTTTTAGTCGGCATGATTGTTCCTCCTTATAAATACGAAAGATGAACACAAGTGTAACACCAGTGAAGGATTGAGTCAAGAACAGATAGCAAAGCACTTTTCGACTATTGACAGGCTGTTGCCCGAATCCTTTCTCGCTTGCCGAAAACGTTTTTTGATACATCTAAGGCTTGCTTCAGGGCGATCCCTATTCGCCCTTCGGGCTCAGGAGGGATCGCTTCTCCTTTCGCTTCGCCAAGATGTATTTGCAAAAAACGTTTAAATGTCCGCTCAAAAGGATTTCTTTGGGCAACAGCCTGTTGACTGCCGACTGTCTTTTTTGACTATTGACTGCCGACTGTTTTTCTGACTATCTTGACTGTCGACTGTTTTTAGGGGGTGGTAATGAATCCAGAGGTATTTAGAGAGTATGATATAAGGGGTGTAGTGGATAGGGATCTCACAGACGATTTTGTATGGGACCTGGGTAAAGCCATAAGTGCATACTGGATAGATCATGGCGTGAAAAAGGTATGTTTGGGCATGGATGCGAGGCTGTCCTCGCCAGGGTTTAAAGAGATCCTAGGGGAGAGTATAACAAAAAGCGGCATAGATGTAGTGGATATCGGAATGGTCCCAACACCTGTGATGTATTTTTCCTTATTTCAGCTGGATTTGGATGGTGGGATTGCTGTCACAGGCTCACACAATCCGCCTGATAATAATGGGTTCAAGATAGCATTGGGTAAGACCACTATATTTGGCCCTGAGATACAAAAAATTCGCACTATCATGGAAAAGGGCAAGTTTGTAAATGTAGCCTCTGTCTCTGGCTCAAAGACAGACTATGATATTATGGATGAATATGTAGATGATATCATATCACGCATAGGAAGGCTCCCAAACAGGCTAAAGGTGGTCATAGACCCTGGTAATGGTGTTGGCGGCGCTCCTGCCAAGGCAATCTATGAGGGCCTGGGCATGGATGTGAGTGGTATATGTATGGACCCAGATGGACGTTTTCCAAACCATCACCCAGATCCTACCATAAAAGAAGGGATCATAATGCTAAGAGAAGAAGTCCTGAAAAAGGGTGCTACCTTAGGTATAGGTCTTGATGGCGATGCAGACCGTATAGGGGTGGTAGATGCTAAAGGAGGCACCATATACGGTGATCAGATCACCACCATACTTGCCAGGGCGATCCTTGAGAAGAAAAAGGGCTCAAAGATAATAGGCGAGGTAAAGTGTTCAAAGGTCCTCTTTGATGAGGTGAAAAGACTAGGTGGTATACCTATTATGGGAAAGGTTGGTCATTCCTTGATGAAGGCAAGACTAATGGAAGAAAATGCCGATCTTGCAGGCGAGATGAGCGGCCATATATTCTTCCTTGATAGGTGGTATGGTTTTGATGATGCCATATATGCAGGGGCAAGGCTCTTAGAAGTCTTATCCAACGAAGATGATCCTCAGGCTATGTTTGATAGCCTCCCAAAGATGGCAAATACACCAGAGATCAGGGTAGAATGTCCTGATGAGATAAAGTTTGAGGTAGTAGAAGAGTTCAAGCAATATGCAAAGAATATATA
>JAGGYK010000188.1 GCA_021162585.1 Deltaproteobacteria bacterium | reverse complement strand
GGGGTATCGCTCCCTTCTGAGCCCGAAGCGCGAATAGGGATCGCCCGTAAGCAAGCCTAAAGGATGTATCAAAGAGCGATGCAGGCAAGCGAGAGAGGAACCCATCTCGAGGATATTTTCATCCTTCGTTGTGAGCGTGGAGCGCGCATGCGCGTTTATAGAAAACACAACAATAAATAACGCTAGAGGCAAATAACCAAAAATAACTATTGTAAAGACAACTTCGAAGTAGCCGAGTCGTTTATAGCGAAGGGGAAGAAAGTTTTTTCAGCCTTGTTTTGTAAATATTATTTTATTAAGGAATTTCTTATTTGGCGGAGAGAGAGGGATTTGAACCCTCGGTACCCCTTTTAAGGATACACTCGCTTAGCAGGCGAGCGCCTTCAGCCACTCGGCCACCTCTCCATTTAACCTGTCCGCCTTTGGCGGATAAGCAGATGGCGGAGGGAGTAGGATTCGAACCCACGGTACCTTGCGGTACAGCGGTTTTCAAGACCGCCGCCTTCAGCCACTCGGCCATCCCTCCATAAATATTTTATTAGCCCACCTTACCTATATGGTCAAGGCCCATATAGGGGATCAACACATCAGGGATACGGACACATCCGTCAGGGAGTTGATAGGTTTCTAATATGGCAGCAAGTGTCCTGCCAACAGCAAGGCCGCTTCCATTTAGGGTATGACAAAAATAGGTCTTTTTTTTCTGTCTTGATTTAAACCTGATCCCAGCTCTTCTGGCCTGGAAATCCTCAAAATTTGTGCAGGAAGATATTTCTTTATAATCCCCCTGGCCTGGCATCCATACCTCCAGATCATAGGTCTTTGCAGCAGAAAACCCCAAATCCCCTGTGCATAGGTTTACCACCCTGTAGTGCAGACCGAGTTTTTTTAGTATCTCTTCTGCCTCCAAAGTAAGCCTCTCTAGATCATCATAAGACGATAAAGGGTTTGCAAACCTTACCATCTCTACCTTATTGAACTGGTGTTGACGGATAAGACCTCTTGTATCTTTACCATAGGACCCAGCTTCTTTTCTGAAGCACGGGGTGTATGCCACAAGTTTGATCGGAAGGGCCTCTTCTTTTAAGAATTCAGATCGATATATATTTGTGACAGGGACCTCTGCGGTTGGTATAAGATAATACCCATCTATAGAAAAGAGGTCCTCCTCAAACTTTGGTAGCTGTCCTGTCCCAATCATGCTATCCCTGTTAACCATGAATGGGGGGAAGACCTCGGTATAGCCGTGCTCTTTTATATGGACATCTAACATGAAGTTTATAAGTGCCCTTTCTAGACGGGCACCTAAACCCCAGTAGAGGCAAAACCGAGCTCCTGTTATCTTTGCAGCCCTCTTGAAGTCAAGGATCCCAAGATTTTCTCCTATATCCCAATGTGGCTTTGGTGAAAATGAAAATTCAGGCTTGTCTCCCCAGGAACGGACAACCTCATTGTCTTTTTCATCCTTTCCGATTGGGACACTTATGTGAGGTGTATTGGGAATCCCTAATATGATCTCGTTAAGGAGGTCTTTATTTTCTTTGAGCTTATTATCAATAGATTTTATGGCATCAGAGGCCTGACGCATCTCCTTTATCTCTTTATCCGCATCTTTGCCCTGTCTCTTTGCGCTTGCTATTTCTAGAGAATACTTGTTTCGTTTGGCCTTGAGCTCATCTCCTTTTTGAATAAGAGTCCTTCTTTGCTTGTCGAGCTCTAACAGCTTGTCTATAGATATGCTTTCCCCTCTGTTATCTAAGGCTTTTTGAACGAGCTCCTTATTTTGTCGTATAAATTTAAGGTCTAACATGTTATGGTTACTATCACTGTAGGGTAGCTCAGTCAAGAAAGTTGCAGATATTATAAAAGTATCTATTGGCTTGACATCTATCTGGTCTTCGGCTATATGCGAGCCCTATTCAGGATTGAAGGAGCATGAGTTTTATGAAGACATACAGCGCCAAGAAAGGTGAGATAGAAAAAAAGTGGATCCTTATTGATGCCAGGGATCAGGTGGTAGGTAGACTTGCCTCTAAAGTAGCATCCGTACTGAGAGGAAAGACAAAACCTCAGTACACACCTCATGTTGATGTGGGTGATTTTGTAGTGGTGATTAATGCGGATAAGGTACAATTTACTGGAAATAAATGGGACCAAAAGATGTATTACCGACATAGTGGATATCCAGGAGGGCTTAAGGCTACCAAGGCAAAGGATGTATTAAAGAAAAAGCCTGAGCAAATTTTAAAGAATGCAGTAAGGGGTATGTTACCTAAAGGTAGTCTGGGAAGGGCTATGCTTAAAAAATTAAAGGTCTATTCAGGAGGGGATCATCCTCATATGGCCCAACAACCAGAAGAGATGAAGGTATAAAAAGGGGATACAAAGTATGCCAGATACAAGGTTTTATGCTACAGGTAGACGAAAGACTTCGGTAGCCCGGGTTTGGTTGTCTCCAGGGAAAGGGAAATTTGTTGTAAATGGTCGTGATATGGAGAATTATTTTGATAGAGAAACATTGAAGATGTTTGTTATGCAGCCTTTTGATCTTACAGATACCAAAGGCAGGTTTGATGTCCATGCTACTGCATCAGGAGGCGGGATTTCTGGTCAGGCAGGGGCTATACGACATGGTATTGCTAGGGCTTTGGCTGAATATGATCCGGAAAAATTACGAGCTAAACTTAGGGCCGCAGGATTTCTAACCAGGGATCCGAGGATGGTGGAAAGGAAAAAATACGGACTCCACAAGGCCAGAAAGAGAACTCAGTTCTCTAAGAGGTAGTTATTTTTGAATATATCAATAGGTATCCTGGGGGCTACAGGATATACTGGCTTAGAGCTTATTCGGCTTTTGTATAACCATTCAGAAGTAAAGATCACATATTGTTCATCAAGACAATATAATGGGAAAAACATATCAGATGTTCTTAATCCTTTAAAAGGACATTTTGATACAGAGCTAGAGCCTTTTGATGCCACAGAGGTATCTAACAGATGTGATATGGTATTTAGTTGCCTACCTCATGGCATATCCATGAATTATATTCCTTTAATCTTAGACAAGGTTAAGGTTGTAGATTTAAGCGCTGATTATCGTCTAAGGGATATAGGTATATACCAGAAGTGGTATCAGATGCATACATCTGCCCATCTTTTGTCCAGGGCTGTATATGGTCTATGCGAGGTCTATAGAGATCAGATTGGGAGTGCCAGCCTTGTGGCAAACCCTGGTTGTTATCCAACCAATGTTCTCTTGCCCTTAATTCCACTACTCAAGAGTGCTCTTATAGAATCAGGGGGCATTGTTGTGGATACCAAATCAGGGGTCTCAGGTGCAGGCAGGGCGGTGGCTTTAACTAGCCATATATGTGAGGCAGGTGAATCATTTAGTGCATACAAGGTGGGCAGATCACACAGACATATCCCTGAGATAGAGCAAGAGCTCTCCCTGGCTGCGAACAAAGATGTGCTTGTTGATTTCACACCACATTTGATACCCATATCCCGGGGTATGCTCTCCACCATATATGTATCTACTAATAAAGAAAAAAAGGATTTGATAGATGCTATCACCTCCTTTTATAGAGGCTCTAAGTTTGTGAATGTGCTTGAAGATGGTTTCCCCTCTACCAAAGATGTGAGAGGGACAAATCAGTGCTTGATAGGGATCACTACGAATCCTATAACACATAAAGCCATTATAGTAAGCGTTATTGACAACCTTACAAAGGGTGCTTCAGGGCAGGCAATCCAGAACATGAACATAATGTATGGGCTTGATGAGGCTACGGGCCTTGACTCTATCCCTGTATTTCCTTAAACGTATAAAACAGCTTGCAGGGATCAATCTTTTTGGGGAAGATATCATTAGAGGTCTTGGATGTTTCAAAGGCCTTAAGGAAAGAATGCCAGATAGCTGATTGCTGTGCATATTATATAAAGATGTGGAGGATATTATGCCGGGGCCAGTAAGACCTTCTCCTATTGCCGGGAGTTGGTATCCAGGATATCCAGATATCCTTAAGGGAGATATAGGGGCATATCTTGATCATGCATCTATCCCTGAGATACCAGCCAGACCTGTAGCGATCATTAGTCCGCACGCAGGCTATGTATACTCTGGGCCTGTAGCTGCACATGCATATAAGACATTAATGGGTTATGATTATTCTACAGTTGTGGTGATTAGCCCTTCTCATCGGGCATACTTCCCTTTTATCTCTATATGGGGAGATGGTGCTTATGAGACCCCCTTGGGGCAAGTACCAGTAGATGAAGAGCTGTGTACAGCCCTTGTCAAAAGCTCTACATTTATAAGGGAAGAAAAAAGGCCTCATCTTGCAGAACACGCCCTGGAGATTCAGCTACCATTTTTGCAGGTAGTCCTGAAATTATTTAAGCTTTGTCCTGTTATAATGGGACAGCAGGAAATTAATTTATGAACTTTACATAACTTAAAATCCTAATGTCCCATTCTAACTGGACAAAACCTAGATAATTTCATTACTACCTGAAAAATGGCCG
>JAGGYK010000127.1 GCA_021162585.1 Deltaproteobacteria bacterium | reverse complement strand
GGTTGTGAGCGCGAAGCGCTCATACGCGTTTATATGAAAATAGCCTGCTTGTGCTGATGGCTGACGGCTATCGATTGTTATTAATCTTCTGCCTCAAAATATGCCTCCCAGCGGGTTTCTGTTTGTTGCTGTATATTTTTAATCAACTCATCTGAGGCTGTCTTAAACCGGGACTGGGCCCTGAAATATTCACTTGCAGGTCTTAATTTTCTCTTTTCAAGTAGCTTATTAGATGCACCGGTAAGAGAAAATTTTCCATATTCTATCTCATAGAGATCAAATATTCCTGTCTCCACTGCCAGTTTGCCAATCTTTACAGTATCTTTTGGATCAAAACCCCATCCTGGGGGGCATGGTATATGGATATGTATGTATTTTGTACCACGTATATCCTTTGCCTTTATTATCTTGTCATAAAGATCAAGTGGGTAGGCTGCGCTACAGGTGGCTATATAAGGGATGTTATGGGCTGCCATGATTGCCGGCACATCCTTTTTAGCCTGAGCCTTTCCATAAATAGGCGTATTGGTGGTAAATGCGCCTATAGGTGTTGTACCAGAACGTTGAACACCAGTGTTCATATAACCCTCATTATCGTAGCAGATATAAATAAAGTCTGTATCCCTCTCTGCTGCACCAGATAGTGCCTGCAGCCCTATATCACTAGTCCCGCCATCGCCAGCAAAACCTACCACAGTGATATCCTTTTTACCCAGCATATCAAGTGCAGCCAGGATCCCAGATGATGCAGCAGCAGTAGATGCAAACGTGACATTGATGCAAGGCAGTTTTGTGGATGCGATCGGATAGAGCCCCTGGAGCACTGTAAGACAGCTTGGTGGTACAACAAGTATGGTATTTTTACCTAAAGCCTTTAGCACGGCCCGATAGGCTATACCAAGGCCGCACCCAGAGCAGGCCCTGGTGCCAGGATAAACAAGTTCTTCTTCTGGAAGAGATAGTATAGTAGTCTTTGTATCCATAAGGTTATCTCCTATATCTTTAGGCCGATCCACCCTAATGTATCTGCCGAATCAGTATTTTTTCCTTTAGTACATGAGTTACGAAGTGCGTCTACCAGGTCTTCGGTCCTTATATTCCTTCCGCCAATCCCAAGGATATAATTATGGACAAAGGGGGTTTTTGCATTTTTATATAAGGCTGAGGCTATCTCAGAGCAAAGAGTGCCCATATAACCATAGCTGATAGCTTTTTCAAAGACTATGACCCCATCTGCCTTTGACAGGGCCTTTACTATAGCCTTATCAGGAAATGGTCTGTACAATCTAATCCCTATCACACCAACCTTGATGCCTTCTTTACGAAGAGCATCTACAGCTACCCTTAGCTGGAATGATAGCGATCCCATACTAACAGCAATAAATGAGGCGTCTTTACACCTGTATTCTTCTAGATAGGGGCCTTCCCCTCGGTTGAATATCTCCTTGTAGTGTTTCTCTACATCTGCTACCACCTGTATAGATCTCCTGAGGTCCTCCTGGAGCAGGTACCTGAGTTCCATGTAACCATGCGCAAGTTCGCCCCTTATGTTCATACGTACATCAGGTAAGGTGACTGAATTGAGATTCGTCGGGTTCTTGGGATCAAGGCAGTCTTCTGGGTTGTATGGAGGTAAAAACCTATCCACTAACTTTTGATCCGGGAGGTCAAATGGCATATGGCTATGTGACAGGATATATCCGTCATAACAGACCATTACAGGGATATTCACCTCCTGGGCAATTCGAAACGCCTTTATAGTTGTATCTATGATCTCCTGATGATCATTTACATATATCTGTATCCAGCCTGTATCCCTTTGTGAAATGGAATCCTGGTGATCATTCCATACAGTCCATGGGGCTCCGACTCCCCTGTTTACTACGCACATCACAATAGGCAGCCTTGCTCCAGCTGCCCAATGGAGCTGTTCATGCATATAAAGGAGGCCATTGGCGCTGGTGGCAGTAAAGGCCCTGGCCCCTGCTGTAGATGCGGCAATACATACTGCAAGCGCGCTGTGCTCACTCTCAACAGGGATGTAAGCTGCCTTCATGGTACCAGATTCAATAAACTCAGAAAGCTTCTCAGTAAGGGGGGTCTGCGGGGTAATTGGATATGCTGCAATCACCTGGGCACGCGCAAGTTTTACACCGATAGCCGCAGCAACATTACCAGATTCTATTATATACATCAGCTATTTATCCTTTTGAAGAAAATTTGGATTCTTCCACCATGGTTATAGCCTTTGTCGGGCACTCCTCAGCGCAGATACCACAGCCCTTACAATACTCATAATCAATGACAGGTGGTATGGTGCGTGTAATTGTGCAATCAGGACAGTAAAGCCAGCATATAAAACAGGCATTTATATTCTTTCTAGCAGGGATGCATACGTTTGGATCAATAACAGGACGCAGCACCCTCCAGGACCCTGTCTTCCCGCCATCACCCGGGCCTGGCTCGCCCGTAGATGTTATCTGGTTACATTTTCTTGTCCCCATAATTAATAATCGTCCTTTCATATGTAAGCAGGGCTGAGCGAGCATTTTCTTCTGGCCTTATCTCTTTAAATTCCTCCCGGATGACATCAGAGATGGTCTCTATCCCTATGAGAGAGCTTGCCTTTGCAAATGCCCCGATGATCCCTGAATTTACCATGCCATAAGGAAGGCCTGCCTCTCTTGCAATTGCTGTAATATCTGCAGTAGCCACCCTTATGCCATTGTAAGAGTAATCATTTGAGGGCTTGGGCGTATTTATCACCAATATGGCCCCATGCTTTAAACCTTCAACAATATTTATCTCATTAAGTAACAAGTGATCTAAGACAACTGCTATATCAGGGTTCTCAATCGGAGAAAGATCATATATCTTTTTCTTAGATATCTTTAGGGATGTCATAACAGGTGCTCCCCTCCTTTCAGTACCGAATGTGGGAACCATAACAACACCTGTATAACCTGTCTGAAATGAAGTCTTTGCCACTATCTTGGCAGCAGTAATAGCGCCCTGGCCACCACGGCCATGCCATGCTATATTTATAATATCTTCTCTCATGTATATTCTCTATAACCTATAAGTTAGGGCTTTTGTATAAACAACAGAGAGAGTATAGGTCAAGCAAAATCTAATCTGGTATTATCCATTTGTTAAAGCTCTTTAGTATTAAAAATGTCTCTGTCTTTCCCAGGCCTGCAACAGATGATAGCTCATCCCTTAAAAAATTTATAATCCCTTTATTGGATGCAACAAGTATCTCTACAATAAAGTCATAACGGCCAGATACAATGGCTACATTTTTAACACTTGGCAAGGCGGATATTTCCTGGCCTATACGATCCAGACTTGCAGCCTCTTTTACCTCAAGTGCAACTAAAGCTACAATCCTATCCTCAAATGTATCAGGATTTATAAGCCCAGAGATTTTTAACTTGCCTGAGTTTACAAGCCGGACTAACCTCTTTCTTACAGTGGCCTCTGCCAGGCTAAGGTTTTTTGCAATGGCCTTTGCTGAGATCCTGCCGTCTTTTGCAAGTAGATCTACAATCTCCCAGTCTGTGGTATCAAAGTTATCTTTTGCCAAACTGTAATCTCCTAAAGATCATAAATTATATCCTATCAACTATATATCAATTAATCAAGGCACATAGCTTGCATAAGAAGATACAACTAGGCCGTATATCAAGAAGGGAGAGTATGTATGGTATTAAAAGAAGTTAGCGCTAATCATT
>JAGGYK010000137.1 GCA_021162585.1 Deltaproteobacteria bacterium | reverse complement strand
TGGCAATGGATATCATAGATTCCAGGCTTCTTGTACACTGCCTGGCCAGGGCTATTGCAAAACCAGAGGCGTTTGGAATCAAGGCAGAAGCTCTCTTTATCCTTGCAGAGACTGTTTCAATAAAGGTCTTAGATTCCTGCATCCATGCAATAAACAGGGCCATGGAATTGATGGGATCTGCGGGATATGCCAAGGAATGGAATGTGGAAAAGCACTGGCGAGACCTAAAAACACTACAGGTCTACCTTGGCGGAAGGGCTCCTGTTGAGATGGATGTGGCCAGGTCTTATTATGGATCAAAAACCCTTTAAAAGATGTAAGATAAGGAGGGATATATGAGTAGATTGGATATTTTTACGAAAAACAAGGCAACTTCGATTGAAGAGGAACTGACTAGAGGAGTTGTAAGAGACTGGGCAAACGATATAGTTATACCGATGAGAAGGCAATATGATGAAGATTGGAAGGATCATAAAATCATCGAGCCAGCATTTAAGGCCTTGATGGTAGATCTGAATTTTCAAATGGCTTTGTTCCCGGAAGAGTTCGGAGGATTGGGCTCGGGGGAAAGTGATAACCTGGCCACTCAGTCCTGCTGGATGTTTGAGGAGCTAGCAAGGGCTGATTCAGGGATGGCTGTAGCTTATGGGGTATGCACCTGGCCTATTGTGATGATAGCTGTAAAGCCACACATAAACAAGAGATTGTGCGCCGAATTTGCACCTATGTTTTTAAACGAGGACAGACCTGTCTTTTCTGCATTGACTATGACAGAACCTCAGGGAGGTTCTGATATAGAAAACCTAGACCTCTTGCATGGGAGAACAATAAAGACTACAGCAACCCTTGATGGTGATGAGTGGGTGATAAACGGCCATAAACTATGGCCTAGCAATACAGGAGGACTAGCTGATCTTATGGGGGTAGTGTGTACTACAAAACCGGGTTCAGACGATGAGAAAGACATGGCTTTTATCTTTGTACCCGCCGATACCCCTGGTGTGACTCAAGGTAAACCTTATGAGAAAACGGGTATGGCTACGGATAAGAACAGTGATGTTTGGTTTGAAAATGTAAGGGTTCCATCCTGGTACAGAGCACATGGTCCTGGGTTAGATGCCCAATACTTTAGGGAGGTCGTTACATTGGGTATGTTGTCAGCCTCATTTGCTACAGGGGTAATGATGAACGTGTACGAGATCCTTTATGATTTTTGCTCAGAAAAAACTCTTAATAATAAACCACTTAAAGAGCATGATGCAATAGCGGCAGAGCTTGCAGAGATTGTTGCAGGCATAGAGGCGAGCAGAGCTGCAGTATACCGCGTGGCAGAGATTCTGGATCGACCTGATCTGTATGGCCCAAGATGGTCTCCAGAAATAGGGGCAAGGGCGAGATTAATGAAGATGTTTGTTTCTGATAGATCTCTTAAAGATTGTGAAAAAGCTATGGAAATCCTGGCAGCCTATGGTGCTGACAGACAGTGGGATATTGAGAAACACTGGAGAGATCTAAAAATAATACAGCTTTGGGAAGGAGGCAAACAGCTTTGTCAAATGGAAGGTGCAAGGTACTTTTTTGACTGTAAGACCTTATAGGAGAAAGGCTATATTACAGTTAGATCGAAAACTGTTATACATGACTATAGGTGCAACTTATTAAATAATAGGAGAAGAAAAATATGGAATTTCCATTACCTTGGGCAATAGGTATTCATGATAATCTATCTTGGATGTTAATGATAATCTTTTTTGCAGGGCATATAGGACTTCACCCTGAAGAAAAGAGGCTTAGAGATATCAGTGCAATCCAATATAGTTTGCATTGGTTGTTTAGCTTTTGTGAACCTTTGATTTTAAAGCTAGTAGATTATCTTTTCTCCAGCAAAACATTTACAGGGACTAAGTGGGGACAAATAATCCTTCTTCTCATAGCTAAAGCAAGTTGGGCTCTTCCTCATGGTATAGTGATCACCACAGAGGCAGCAGAGAGAATGATAGACTTTATTACAAAGAACGAAGGTCCAAAGGGCGCTCATTTTGCTATTGGGCCATGTGTGTGTCAAAGATCAATGAACCGATATAAAGAACCAGTCATTAAGGATATATTCCTTTTGTATGCAGCTGATATATTCATGAGTCTGAAACGAGGCTTCAGACTCATCTCTGCTGAGGAGTTAAAAGGCAAGTTAAGAGAGTTCCATAAGATAGGGCTGGTGCACGAACTTGACTTCTGTATGCATTCGGGCAAGTGGACCTTCTGTATATGTAACTGTGAGAAGGATATTTGTGCCGTGACCCGTGCTTACCTCTTGACAGGTGAGCTCCTTTGGGCAGGGCCTGAGGTTGCAACCTGTGATCTCACGTTATGTGTTGGTGTAGACAAGTGCGGTACCTGTATTGATAGATGTATATTTGATGCTATTCCTGTAGTGGACGGTAAAGCGAGCATAGATTATGAGAAGTGCATGGGATGTGGTCTCTGCGTCAGTACTTGTCCGGGTAAAGCCAGAAAAATGGTAAAAAGAAAGGATTATGGACATCAGCACCAGGTGCCAGCAGAGATATTACTTGGAGAGTCAGGTTAGCTTAAAGTAAAATAATATAAACAACAAATAAGGAGGTGTAGTATGTTACCAACTGAAATCAGCGAAAATCGGTTGAAGGGGATGCGTTTTCAGTACTGGCTTACAGCGACAGTAGCCACATTGCTGGGCCTTGCTATCATCCTTTCCCCAAAAAAGGTGATGGCCCTCCTTCAATTTAAAAAAGACCAGGATCAGCTTATGTTTGGTGTCTCAGGCTCTGTGTATCTTGCGTTTGGTCTCCTTTCCTATCTTGGTTTACGGTCTCCTGTAAAGTGGTCGCCAATCCTTGCTCTCCAGCTTCTCTATAAGGCTATCTGGTTCTTGGGTGTTGTTGGTCTCATGATGCGTCGAGGCCTTTTCAGCTGGCGTACAGGCTTTTCAATGGTTGCTGGGTATGCTGTCTTTGTTGCTGGCGATCTATTTGCAGTACCGTTTAGGTATTTGTTAAAAAAGGATATTTAGTCCTCATCGACTCGTCTGAGAAAACAAGATCCTATTATTATATTTTTAAATAGCAATCAACAACCTCAAAAAGAGGATAATAAAGGGGGTTTAAATGGACAGATATGATATAATTATTATTGGCAGTGGTGTAGGGGCCTCTCCTGCTGCTGCAAACCTTTCTGAAAGTGGTGCAAAAATATGCATCTTAGAGCGAGGAGGTTGGTGGGGCGAGTTCCAAGAAAAGGAATCTTTTCCAGAGACTCGCTTTCAGCTTATTAAATCGCTTCGAAACATTAACAGCCTGCGTCTTAATAAAAAGGGAATCTTCGAGTTTACACTTATGAATAATCGGTATCTTGTCTCGGCTGCAAGTGGGGTTGGGGGAGGTTCTCTTGTTATCGGTGGTTTTGTTGATGAACCACCCCGGGATATGTGGGACCATTATCCCCCAGAGATCACCTATGAAGGTATACAGCCTCACTACAAGAACATTGCTGATGTTATAAAGCCTGCTGTTGCCCCTGTGGAGACACAATATAGTAAGTGGATAACCCAGGCTTGTAAAAGTATTCCTGAGGTAAAGGTTAAGGATGCCAGACAATCCATTAGTTTTGGCTCTGGACCTGATGCAGAAGAGTCCTGGACAAATGAATACGGAATCACCCAAAAAATTGTAATTACTGTGGCCTTTGTATGTTTGGCTGTAACCGTGGCTCGAAGAACAGCATGGATACTAATTATCTTCAAGTGGCCTTAAAAAATGATACTGTTATTAAAGACTTATGTGAGGTGTTCAATATAAGAAAAGACAAGAATGGGTATAAAGCTGAGTTTATAGATCTCAGAACCGGCCAGAAAAGCACAGTAAGTGCTCCTAAGATGATTATTGCTGCTGGTGGCTTAAATACGTTAAAATTACTTTTTAAGGCACGCAAGAATAAGGTCGATGGACTACCTCTTCTAAGTGAGCGTGTAGGATATAAGTGGAGTACAAATGGCGACAGGGCTGGGTTTTACTGGACATGGCATAAGAACTTGGACCATAACTACGGAACATGTCTCTTTAAAATGCAAGAAATCGCATCTGAGAAATACGAATGGGATTATCATATGTTTGCCTGTCGTATGGGGATATTAGGAAAGCCTGAATGGAGTCCGTTAAGCATGGTTTTCAATCATTTGATGCCTTTCTTAGCCCTTACGCGGGAAGAGCCTATTGGCCGGCTGTATGAAGACAGCAAAGCACGTCTTAAGATGTATTATCCGGCTCAACAGGGCCACTTAAAAGCAATGATCATGGAACGTCGTATTGCTATGGAGGTAGATGCACTTGGCAGAGGCATTGATCCCAAGGAAAAAGAGCGAAAAATGGCCAGGTGGTCAAAATTTAGGCCATTCATTGGGATTACTACTGTTCATCCTTCTGGTGGTGCAGCAATAGCTGAGGATATTAAAGATGGTGTGGTAGACTATAAGGGTGAGGTCTTTAACTACCCCGGCCTTTTTATTTCTGATAGCTCTATCCTACCTGTTGCTACCTTTTGTGGACCCCATTTTACCATTGCGGCGCTATCTGATTATATTTCCCGTGGGATTATAGCAAGGGAGAAGGGATAGGTTGATAGGAGATTGCATTGAGACCTTTGCACCTGTCATTGCGAGGAATCCGCCTATACCTGGGGCGGGCAAGCCCATTAATTACAAGCAGTTAGAGATTGCTTCGTCTACCTCAGACAGACTCGTCCGCTCTTGATATCCCCTGGCCCGTCAAGACCTGATAACCATATAAAAGGCATTTCATTTCCATCGTAAGGGGTATTGTGGCATTGTAGGGATAAACCAAAAGGAGGTGTCGTATGAGGGAATTATATGCAGGTATGGATTTACATTCAAGGAACACGTATGTTGGGGTTATGGAGAAGGGTACAGTGAAGAGGGTATATCAGAAGAGGATTCATAATGATCTT
>JAGGYK010000187.1 GCA_021162585.1 Deltaproteobacteria bacterium | reverse complement strand
TGGCAATGGATATCATAGATTCCAGGCTTCTTGTACACTGCCTGGCCAGGGCTATTGCAAAACCAGAGGCGTTTGGAATCAAGGCAGAAGCTCTCTTTATCCTTGCAGAGACTGTTTCAATAAAGGTTTTAGATACCTCAATGCATGCAATAAACAGGGCCATGGAATTGATGGGATCTGCGGGATATGCCAAGGAATGGAATGTGGAAAAGCACTGGCGAGACCTAAAGACACTACAGGTCTACCTTGGCGGGAGGACACCTGTTGAGATGGATGTGGCCAGGGCTTACTATGGCTCAACGAGCCTTTAGAATCACAAACAGGAGGAATAATATGAATAGATTAGATAAATTTTCAAATGAGATATTTTCCCCAGCCATAAAGATAAAGGATATTATAAGAAATTGGGCAGATAACTATGTCATGCCTATGAGAAGGCAGTATGATGAAGCCTGGGATGACGATACAATTGTCGAGCCGGCGCTCAAGGCCTTGATGATAGATCTGGGATTTCAGAAGGTCTTTATCCCTGCTGAATTCGGAGGATGGGGAGTGGCTGAGAGTGATTATTTAGGAACCTTTGCCGCCTTGTTCTTTGAAGAGATTGGCAGGGCTGATCCAGGGATAGCTATAGCCTATGCGGCAGGCTTTTGGCCTCTTATGATAATAGCTGCAAAACCTCATATAAACAGGAGATTATGCGCTGAGTTTGCTCCAATGTATACAGGAGACAAGCCTTTTTTTGGTGGAGTATTTATGACAGAGCCTCAAGGGGGCTCTGACATAGAAAATCTAGAGATTTTACATGGAAGGACGATAAAGACTACAGCAGTGCTTGATGGTGATGAATGGGTGATAAATGGCCATAAATTGTGGCCTAGCAATTCAGGTGGCGTTGCTGATCTTATAGGGCTAGTATGTACTACAAAGCCAGGCTCGGATGATGAAAAGGACATAGCCTTTATCTTTGTACCTGCTAATACCCCTGGTGTGACCCAGGGCAAGCCCTATGAGAAGACAGGGATGTCTGCGGATAAAAACAGCGATGTCTGGTTTGAGGATGTGAGGGTTCCATCCTGGTACAGGGCTTGGGGGCCAGGAACCGATGCCCTCTATTTTAGAGAAGTTATAACCATGGCTATGATAACAACTGGATTCTGTACAGGGGCTGTGATGGATGTATATAATACACTTTATGACTTTTGCTCAAAAAAAACCCTTAATGGAAGGCCACTCAAAGAGCATGATGCAATAGCAGCTGAGCTTTCAGAGATCGTTACAGGGATAGAGGTCAGCCGGGTTGTACTTTACCGCATGGCAAGAATGCTGGATCGGCCTGACCTGTACGGTCCGAGATGGTCTGCAGAGGTAGGTACGAAGGCAAGGATGTACAAGATGTTCATATGTGACCAAGTTATGAAAGACTGTGAGAAGGCAATGGAGATCCTGGGGACATACGGTGCTGATAGACAGTGGGATATTGAAAAGCACTGGAGGGATCTAAAGATAATACAGCTATGGGAAGGTGGGAAACAACTTTGCCAGATGGAAACAGCAAGGCACTTCTTTGACTGTAAGACTCTATAGGGGGAGGGATTATGACAAATACTATAAATAAAGGGATTATAGATGCAATAAACCGGATCTTAGGGGAATTGCTGAAAAAGCCGGTATGCAAAAACACCATTAGATCTGTATTAAACAGTATTGATCCGGAGTCTGCACGGGACCTGGTAAAAACCCTTATATGGCAAGATCCTGAATTGGTTTTGTCTTTGATGGGGGCAGCCCCCTCTATTATCAATACCATGATAAAGGCCCTGGATGAAATAGGCCTGCAGATAGAAAAATTTCCCCCAGACCTTGTTCAAAATTTTGCCCGTGCAATAGTACAGGATATTGATAAAGAGACAATGGGAAGGGCACTTAGCAATCTGTCAAAGATTATAAACAACCTATCTCCAATATTTTCTGAACTATTCGAGGGAAAAGAGCCAATGAAAGGAGAATAAAATGGATAAGATAGAACAAATATTAGATAGTAATGAGGAGTCAGGGGGTATACTCAAAGAAATCCTGCGAACCCCTCTTTTTAAGGATATCATCAGGGATTACTTAAATAACATAGATCCTAAGAATGGCGCCTCTATGATAAAGACTCTTATCTGGGAAGACCCAGAGGTCATCCTCTCAATTATGGGAACGATACCTGCAATTATCAATTGGGTTATAGGGGCCTTATCAGAGATGGGCAAACAAATAGCAGGTGCATTCCCGCCTCAGCTCTTAAAGGCTTTTATAGTAAATATTGGAGGCGATATTGATAAGGATACCTTTAAGGAAGGGCTAAATGCTTATGGTAAACTCATAAAGGGGATCTTGGATGCCTCCCCAGAGTTAAGGGTTGCTATCATTGATGGGATAAAGGGCCCTGGGGCAAAGGCTATTGGGAGTGGGGTTAATTTTGCTTTACGTTATATCAATAAGATCCATGAAGAGGATCCCAAACTCATAGGCGAGATCATATCTGGTGTGATTTCAAGTATTGATACCAAAGAGTTCTCTGATGCATCAAACACACTAGTGGGTGCGGTGCTTGATCAAAGGCCTCCTTTTGTTTCATGGGGATTGCGTATGATTGGAGGAAGGCTACGAGCTAAGTTTAAAAGGGGTAAATAAAGAGCCTAGTGTCGTGTCAATCAAGAAATGTCATTTCGACCGCAGGGAGAAATCCAAGATTTCTCAGTCGTGAAGACTCCTTCGAAATGACAGAGTATCGTTGACATGACATTAGGTTGACTAAGCGTCTATGTTGAAAGCATATATGGAGGTGATATCTTAATGGATATGAAAGAAAGAGCAGAACAAGCAGATATTAATCTGGAAAAAGGAATAGGCCATGGAGATGAAGTCACTGATTTAGTAAGCAAGCTAATATCTGATGTGATAAGGACCCCTGGTTTTATGAATGTAATAACTTCTGTGTTAAGTGATGTGCTAACAACCTGGTCTGGGGAAAGCATTTTCAAGAAAAAGATCTCGAACAATATAATAAAGATGGTATCAGGTGTTATTGATCCAAAATCAGTGCCAAAGGTAAAATTAAGTGAGTCAGCTTTATTTAAAAATCTTGGTAGATTAATTACATTATTAGCTATTGATATCAATGATGTTCATAAGGAAAATCCTACATACTATGCTGATCGTCTAAAAGGGCCTATCAATGATATAATTGAGGGTACGGACTTTGGTGAACTCAAGGAGATGGTAGATAATTCCGAGGAATGTGTGGCAGCTACAGCAAAGGTGCTAATTGATACATTATGGAAATATCCTGCCAAGATAGCATGTCTGGGTTCAGTTGTTGTCACACTTATCAATATGGTTATCAAATCATTAAAAGAGATCCTGAAGTCATTTGATAATGCTGCTCCGGATTTGCTTGCAGATCTTTTGTTTTCCATACTACGAACTAATATTGATGGTAAAGAAATAGGCCTGTTGGTGAATTCTTTTATCGAGGTGATAAGAAAGTTACATACAGGAAGTGTGTTTTTTAGTGAGGCTGGCATCCCTCTACTCCAGATCGATCTTGCGAACAAATTGCGTGATGTAGTTTCGACTATTGATCCTGAACTTATGTGCAAGGTAAAAGTGGCATTGGCAGAAGACGCAGAGTCAATAACAAACTCGATAGCTGATGTAATTCTGAATGATCCTACCCTGTTTATGGCTACTACCTCGGCGTTTTCTTCCATCAGAAATCCAAAGATCAGAGAAGTAAGAAAGAAGATCAGTGTGTTTGAAGATCTCCCAGCCCAGGAGGTTACTGAGGCTTTCTCAAAGGGATTGGTTGATCTTGATGCGCAGGAAATCGGCGAAGTAGTAAATTCTCTGCTTAGGGTCATAAACAGCATACATGGGAATAAACCAGAGATCATCTCTAATCTTATCTCTAGTATTATGACAGCTATTGATATAGATGAGCTTAAAGCAGCAGCAGGGTGGATGATCAGAGTGATTGCTGATGCAATTAAACCAGTAGCAGATGAATTTCTTACACCGCTACCTGGTGAAGATTCGAGCGATCTGGATAATGCCATTGCTTCTATCAGAGATATTCTGTGTAAAGAGGGAGGTGAAAGATGAGAGAGGAGATCAGTGAGACTACAACAACCCTTTTTAATCGTTATGTCAAGAAATGGAAAGATGGGGGTGGGAAGGTAGTAGGGTATACCTGTACTTATGTACCAGAAGAGATTATCTATGCTGCAGGTATGCTCCCCTTTAGGCTGAGAGGTATTGAGGCCACATCTACCTCTATTGGGGATACATATTATGGCCCTGTTATCTGCAGCTTTCCCAAATGTGTACTGCAACTGGCAGGGGAAGGAAAATATAAGTTCCTTGATGGAGCAGTTATATGCAATGGGTGTGATTCCATGCGCCGGCTGGATGAGTGCTGGAGAAAGGCCTCAGAGGATTATGAAGGCATACTCCCATCTTGGTTCTATTACTATGGAGTGCCTCATAAGGTAGCGGACTACAGTCTAAAATGGTTTGTAGAAGAGACTAAAAGACTTATTGATAGCCTTGAGGCGCACTTTGGGGTCAAGATTACAGATGATGATCTGAAAAAGGCGATTAGCGTATATAATAAAGGCAGAACCTTATTAAAGAGATTGGATGGACTCAGGATCATGGACGAGGTTCCAATCTCTGGTGCAGATGCACTGGCTGTTATTATAGCAGGGACAGCGATTCCAAGGGATGAGTATAATAAACTTTTGGAAGAACTTTTGGAAGAACTTGAAGAAAGCAAAGAAAGGATAACAGGAAAGAAGAGGCTGCTATTGGGGGGGAGTGTAAACGATGATGTCAGCCTTGTAGAGCTTATAGAGGAAACGGATGCAATAGTTGTTGCAGATACACTATGTTTTGGCTCAAGGTCTTATGTGGATCTAATTGAAGAAGATGGAGACCCATTGGTTGCTATTTGCAAGAGATATCTGACCCATAGTTTCTGTCCCCGCATGTTCGGATACTACAAAGAGAGGTTTAGATTCCTAAAGGAGAGGGCAGAAAAGGCAAAGGTAGACGGAGTGATCTTACAAAATATAAGATTTTGTGATCTGCATGGTTCAGAAAATGGCATATTTGAGAGGGACCTGGAGGCTGCAGGCATCCCCTGCATGAGGATGGAGAGGGAATATGGCCCTCTGGTAGAGACAGGCAGGATCAAAATGCGAATAGATGCATTTCTGGAAAGGATAAGTTAAATTAGGAGGTGATATTTAATGTCAGAAGAAAGAGAGGCAGTAGCAATAGATGTCTTAAAAGGGATATCAATGGATATAGAAAGGATACTTGTTGAAAGGCAGAGGGCAATAGATGCCCTGACCCTGTTTCATGACAGAGCCCTTAAGGCCTTAGAGTATATAGCAAAAAAGGTTGATTCAAATGTGCTTAAGGAAAGGGCAAACCTGTACATTCAAAGGATTAAGGCAGGTGCCAAGATCAGCATGACCTTATAGAAAGGGCAAGAGAAAAATGAGGAGCGTATTAAGAGAATATAATTATAACTGGAGGTTGTGGAATATTGTTCACAATGCGGCCAAGATATGTGATGGAAGTGATAAGGAGTATAGAGAGGCGATCCGATTTGCTCCAGATTTTAATAAGGCACTGGATGCAATGATATCTTTGGGGGAACCTGGTGTCCTAACACTAAAGGCAATAGATGGCTATCTTGAAGATATCCTGACAGCGCATGAAAAGGGGAAGAAACTAGCCCTTATTACATATAATTTTTCCCCTGCAATACTACATGCCTTTGACGTAGTGCCAATGGGACTTGAGCAAATCACAGGACTGTATACAACCATATGGCAGAAAGGCATAGCCGAATTGCTCGATTACTGTTGTGAGGTGGGTTTTACAGAGACATCCTGTTCTGGTCAGCGTGTAGCCCTTGGCCCCATTTTAGCAGGGGTTGGGACAATGCCGGATTTTATTCTGTACAGCACTGCCGGGATCTGTGACTCAAATGCAAATGCCTTTGCCTTTGCATCTGCATATCTCGATCTGCCATCTTGTCAGATGAACTATCCACCGACTTTGATTGATGAAAGGGCAACCGAGTATCACAGGGAAGACTTCAAGTATATGATAGCATTCTTAGAGGAATACACAGGGAAGAAACTAGATGTTGATAGGCTTAAAGATATCTGTGAAGAGATAATCAAGCAGGATGAACTCATAAATGAGCTTCAGGAATTACAGAGGCTTATTCCAAATCCAGAGCCCGGGCTATATAATCTTCTTCTCTATTCTATAAAAATATTTTTTAGTGGGATCAAGGATGGCACTGAAATACTGGAAGCGATGTTGAAGATAGCAAGAGAAAATGCAGCCAAGGGGATAGCTGGAAATGGCCACGAAAGGGCAAGAGGGCTTTTTTTCTATATTGATCATTATTGCACGGAGTTGAAATATTGGGGGTGGCTAAGAGACAATGGCATTAGTCATATCGGTACAATGATGACCGATTTTTGGCAAGCAGATGCTCCATATGCTAAGGGTAGGGAGGATGAAGGATATATTATAGATACAAAAAACCTGGATACCATGATTGATTCTTTGGCTGCACAGACATCACGCCTGCCAATGGTAAAACAGATAAGAGGACCTTATGATGCACCGCATATGTGGTTGGATGATACTGTTGGAGTAGCCAAACTTATGAACGCGGACTTTTTAGCATATATGGGGACAATGGGATGCAGAAATACATGGGGCATGGTTAAACCAGCTGCCAGAGATTTGGAGAAGTTAGGGTTCCCAACCCTTATCCTATATGGCGATGCCTTTGATGACAGGGTTGAGTCTATAGATGCCCTTATAAACAGGATAGATGAATTTCTAACTGTGAGGAGGATACGTAAATGATTGTTGCTGGATGTGATATTGGTTCATTAACTGCAAAGGTAGTTATAATGACTAATGGTAAGATCCTGGCATCCCCGGTTATTAAGAGTAAATCAAGGCCTGAGGAGTCGGCAAAAGAGGTTATGGACATGGCTTTATCAAAGGCTGGGCTTTGCCTGGATGCAATCGAGTATTGTATAGGTACAGGTTATGGCAGGGGAAAGATCCCGTTTGTAAATGAGGTTATCTCAGAGATAGCCTGTCATGGAAAAGGGGCTAGGTTTCTTCTCCCAACAGCCAGGACAGTAATCGATATTGGGGGGCAGGACTGCAAGACCATGAAGATAGATAGGAGTGGAAAACTTATTAAGTTTATTACCAATGACAAGTGTGCTGCAGGGACAGGAAGGTTCTTGGAGGTTATGGCGAATGTTTTAGGCGTAAGGTTGGAAGATTTAGGGGCACTGTCTGCTAGAGCAAGGGCCCCTGTTGCCCTTGCTTCTACTTGTACAGTATGGGCACAGGCAGAGGTTGTACGGAATATTAATGAAGGGAAATCTATTGAAGATATAGGGGCCAGTGTCAATGAGGCAATGGCAAAAAGGGTAGCGATATTGGTGAATAGTGTTGGCGTGGAGAAGGATGTTTGTATGTCAGGGGGGGTTGCCAAGAATATAGGGGTAGTTAAAAGCCTGGAAAGGTTGTTAGGGGTAAAGATAAAAAAGCTTAAATTGGATCCTCAGATAGTTGGAGCCCTTGGAGCCGCAGTGTTTGCAAAAGAAAAACTAGAAGGGGGAGCAGAATAAAATGATTGTTGCTGGATGTGACGTTGGGTCGCTTACTGCAAAGGTAGTTATAATGGACGATATCAGTATTTTGGCAGCTTCTGTTATAAAGGCAAAATCCAGACCAGAGGAGTCAGCCAAAGAGGTTATGGATATGGCCCTAAAAGAGGCTGGCCTTTGCCTGGATGCAATTGAATATAGAGTTGGTACAGGTTATGGGAGAAAACAGATCCCGTTTGCAAATGAGGTTGTCTCTGAGATAGCCTGTCATGGAAAGGGTGGACATTGGCTCATCCCATCGGTTCGGACAATAGTCGATATAGGGGGGCAAGATGCAAAGGCAATTAAAGTGGATGAAAACGGTAATGTTATACGATATGTGTATAATGACAAATGTGCATCAGGTACAGGAAGATTTTTAGAGATCATGGCAGATGCCATGGAGATAAGGTTAGAGGATATGGGGAAAATATCCCTTGGCTCGAACAGTCCGGTCAGCATTTCCAACCAGTGTACAGTATTTGCAGAGACAGAGGTTATATCTTTGGTTAATGATGGCAAAGAAATCCCTGATATAGTAAGCGGCCTGCATCGAGCAATGGCACACAGGGTAGCAGCACTGGCAAAGAGTATTGAGATTGAGGCCGATGTTACATTAGCGGGTGGTGTTGCAAAGAATATAGGTATGTATGCAGCCTTAGAGGATGCATTGGGTGTGAAGATAAAGAAGATGAATCTAGATCCTCAAATAAATGGGGCACTTGGTGCAGCACTACTTGCCCAGGAGGCATTGAGGAAAAAGACTGCTGCTTAAATTGAATTAATAGCTCCGCTTGATATGGAAGTATTATTCAAAGGGTAATACCTTGGCAGAACCTCCTTGTGCTATGCCATGTATCATTGTGCTAAAACATTTTAGTGTCTTTAAAAATACGAGTGTAACAGGCACTCTTTAGTTTAGCCTTAATGCTGAGGAAAAATGGATACTAAAAGATCAAATAGTCTGGATGCTGCTGTATGTATGCGCCAGGAAGATGGTATTAGAGAAAGGGTTGATGATAAAGGTAATAAGTGGTGGAAGGTGTATTTTGGGGGAGGAGCCCACTTTAGAAATTGGCTGGACCAGTGTAGAGAAATTTTTGGAGAGGAAAACATAGAGATAGAGGAGGTAGATTTTACTGGGCTTAAGTGCTTTGAAGAAAGTGGGGAAAAGGCGTACAGGATATGGGTGAAACAGCGAGGAGACTAAGAGCTCAACTAAGGAGACATCCTTTGAGTCTTTATAACTTTATATGAAAATAGGGGTCAGGGATCAGGGGCCGGGGGTCAGTTTGAGACGGGGGAGACAGCGGACTGGGATGTTGTTTTGTTTTCATCCTTCAGTGTGTCCGACAGGACATGGGGGGCTATATGAAAATAGGCACAAAGCTTTGTAGGGGCCTTTTGCCCTCATCGGCCCGTTCAGGGGAACGGGCCCTACTTTGTGATACGTTCATTTTCATACTTCGTTGTGAGCGTGGAACGCTCATACGCGTTTATATGAAAAAGGAGTCAGGAGTCAGAATTCAAAATCCAGAAGTTATGATATATGTGATAATTAAATCGGAAGTATTCTGGCTTCTGGATACTTTTTCATTGTTTCCGCCTTTAGCGGATGACCCCAGGGGCATAAAGGTTTATGAAAAAACCATATGTAAACCCGCAGAATAAAGTCCTTACAAAATGGTTTGAGGGCTCCTTTCTTGGGATGCTCGGGTGTATAGTGTTATATACCCTCTTTGGCCTGTTTCTTGTGCGCATGCATGCAGAGACCATTTCATCAGAGATGCATTTATTTATAGCAAACAACATGCTACCTGTAATCATGCCAGAGGATACCTATCTAAAAGGGTTTTTTCACCAACTTGGAAGCGCCCTATTCTTCGGATTAACCCTAGGGCCATTAGCAGCTATATTGGCCTCTGCTGCATCCATCTCCTTATGGGTAAGGGGATGTTTCAGCAAGATGGATATCTTCCTTTTTGTGATACTGATCTGTATCTATCTCTTTCTTACGTTCAGTAAAGAGATGCCGGTTATATCTGTTATATGTAGCATACTTACCCCTGCCTTCTTCTTTATACCATGGATTTATATTATGAAGTACAGGACATCTAAGAAAAGACACTATCCACTCCGCCAAGTCAGCCCAAGGCGGAAAAGGTATACGCAATGGATTATATTCACAATAATATTACTGCTTCCTCTTTGTACATTCAAAGGCACCTCCTTTTTAGAGATACGAGATACAATAATTGATATGCCTGTTTTAAATAAATTAAGCGACTTTTATTATAATCACACCCTGCTTGCAGCACATGTAATAAAACCCATAATCCATCAGACACAAAAGGTTATAGCTATAACTAAAGATATAGAAAACATAGGGTATTTCCCCCATGGCAGCCTGTGGATAAGGGCAAAAGATCCCTGTAGCATCAAAGGTGGAATAATGGTTGTAAGTAAAAAGGAGCTTGCCTGTCCTGGTATCATTATTTCTAGAAAGGGGCCTGTAAACCTTGGCAACAACCTTATAAAGGAAGCAAGCAAGAGATTTGACAATAATAGATCTATAAGAAAGGGGGTTGGTCTATTTCTGCAAGGGCCTATTGTCCTAATACTCATTTTTGCTATTCTCTGGTTTGCCCTTTACCTGGCATCTCTTTTTGAACACCATAAGTTCTTTGCAATCTTACTAATAGCCGCCTATTTTATAACCTTTGTCCCACATATACATTATATATGCCTGGCTCAGACCTTCAATAAAAACAAGAATAAAGTCCACGAGTTTGCCTCGTCAGATAGTGTAAGGAAACGCTATATCGCCCTTAAATACTATCCAAGGGCATTCAATAGAGACCAATTATTGGCCTTTGCAACTGATCCCAGCCCCAAAATACGCCTTAATGCCCTTATTATAATAGGGAATAGAAGAGATGCTCGCTTTGTGGATATCCTGGAAAAGGCGCTAAGAGATCCGCAACAGAATGTAAGGACAAAGGCATGCTGGGCCCTTGGCCGGATAAGAAATATGAAGGCCCTCGAATTATTAGAGAGGGTTGTAAGAGAAGACCCTTCATGGTATGTCCGCAATTATGCCTACAGAGCAATAGCCAGAATCAGACCAGCCTTTAAGTTGGTGGATGAATAGGTAACTGCCCAGAAGTCAGAGGTCAGGAGCCAGAAGCCAGAATAGTTAGTTATTTTGCAACTATTCAGGTTGTTTAGGCTGTAGGCTAAAGGCTATTAGTTTTTGCGCATTGATCGAAGCAGGGCGCCCAGAACCTTCTCGGTCTCCACAATTTTTGATTCGCAGTCAGAAATGTCATGTTCATCAGAATACCCCAGGCGCTTTGACAGGCCAAGCAGGTAATGCAACTCCCTTAAGGAACCGGACGCTATTTCAAGAAAGCGGAGATACTCGGCCTGACTCTCACGTGCGCACCCTTCAACGATGTTTGATGGAACTGAAACCGCCGCTCTTCTCATTTGGGAAGCCAACCCATATAGTAACTACCCAGCTATTTAGGCTAAAGACTGAAGTGACCTAACAGTCTTCAGCCTTCAGCCTAAATAGCTAATTTTGTATGATCACGCGTGATACCCTCCTGCGGTACTACAGTCTAAATGCCTACAGCCTATCTACCTGATCAGTTAGTTATTTTAACACATATGGCAGGCCACAAGGTGACCCTCCTCTTTCTCAATAAGATCTGGCTTGGTATTATAACATATATCTTTAGCCAGAGAGCACCTGGGGCTAAATACACACCCATCAAGGGTGTATAACATATTAGATATATCACCTCTCAATTTGGGTTTAACCTTTTTTAGTCCAGGCTTAGGCACAGGCACAGAGGCAAGCAAAGCCTGTGTATAAGGATGCATGGGATGGTTGTATATAGAGGAGGTAGGAGCTGACTCTACAATACTGCCCAGATACATAACTGCAACCCTATCCGATATATAACCTACTACAGACAGGTCATGAGATATAAAAAGATATGAAAGACCTAACTCATCTTGAAGATCTATAAGAAGGTTTATCACCTGGGCCTGAATAGAGACATCTAAAGCGCTTACAGGCTCATCACATATAACAAGTTTGGGATTTAGGGCAAGTGAACGGGCAATGCATATCCTTTGCCTTTGACCCCCTGAAAACTCATGCGGATATCTACCCAATACATCCTTGTGCATCCCTACCAATTCCATTAATCTTAATGCCCTTTCCCTTATCTCTGATTTTGTGCCAATTCTGTGTATTAACATTGGTTCCTCAACAAGTGAGAGCACCTTTTTTCTGGGGTTAAGAGATCCGAATGGATCCTGAAATATCACCTGCATACCACTACGCAGGTTGCGTATACTCTCTCCTGTAGCATTTCTTGCATCAATCCCACCAAAGATGGTTGTACCCGCATTTGGCCTCTCCAGCCTCAGGATGAGCCTGGCCAGGGTAGACTTGCCACATCCTGACTCCCCAACAAGCCCCAAGGTCTCATTGGGATATATATCAAGGTCGACATTATCTACCGCCTTTACCTGACCAACAGATTTCCCAAATAAACCAGTCTTGATAGGGTAATATTTTTTAAGTCCCCTTACTTCTAATAAGGGTCTCATGTTTTAAACCTCCAGCATCTCACCATATGGTCTGGTTCAGGATAACAAACTGGAGGAAATTCATGAGCACATATATCCATGGATTCCTCACATCTGTCATGGAATGTACAACCTGAAGGTAAGTCTGTAAAAGGAGGCACTGTACCTGGAATTGTATAGAGCCTGGAAGATTCTGACCTGTTATCTATAACAGGAAGGGCCTTCATTAGACCATTTGTATATGGATGCAAGGGGTTATTGAAGATCTTATCTACATTTGAAAATTCTACTATCTTACCTGTATACATCACAGCCACCTCCTGACATGTCTCAGCCACTATCCCAAGATCATGTGTGACAAGTATAATAGATGTACCAATCTTATCCTTTAGATCATTCATAAGGGTCAGTATTTGGGCCTGGGTAGTCACATCCAATGCTGTAGTGGGCTCATCTGCTATCATAAGCTTAGGTCTACATGCAAGTGCCATGGCTATCATCACCCTCTGTCTCATCCCTCCACTTAATTGATGGGGATAATCTTTAATTCGCTTTTCAGGCGACGGAATCCCCACTATCTTGAGCACATCTACTGCCTTGGCTAATGCCGGCCTTGGGCCAGAAACATCTCTATCATGGAGCAAGATAACCTCTGAGACCTGGGCGCCTATTGTAAACACCGGATTTAGGGAACTCATGGGATCCTGAAATATCATGGATATCTGGCCTCCCCTTATCCGGCGCATCTCGTCTTCATCCAATGCTAAAAGATCTGCCCCATCAAATATGATGCGACCCTTTACAATCCTACCCGGAGGATCAGGGATCAGCCTCATGACAGACAATGCCAGTACAGTCTTTCCACATCCTGATTCCCCTACAATACCCAGCACAAAACCTTTCTTAAGGGAGAGTGTGACCCCATCTACTGCCTTAATCACACCATCTGATGTAAAGAAATGGGTATGTAAGTCATCTATAAGAAGTATGCTCTTGTCTAAGCTTAAATTACGCACTTCATCCATATCCGATTTAACCTGTTCAGCCATCAGGGGTCAGCTTTCTGATAAATAATGTTGACAGTTGCTCATATAATATAAGCAAGCGACAGATGACATTCCAACTAACCTGCTAAACCCATCCCTAGAGGCGAAGCTAATGTACATGTGCTGTGTTATGCAGCACTGCGACTTCATTTCCTTGCCTTTTCAAGTATAACATTCCATATGGCAAAAGCGGGTATCACACCACTGGACTTGTTGACACCATGTGGCTCATCTCCATAGTTCTGGGTAGGGAAGACACATAACCTAACATTTTGAATAGTGCTCAATCCTCCCTCTAATCCAGTCCCAGTCCGGATTTCCATGATTGAAAAAGGATTTAAAATTATCCTTAAGCCACTCATAATAATCATCCTCAACATACTTACAGAAAGCTTCCACCAAGTCCCCCAATAATATAGTTTGAGGGATTTCAATCTCATCCATTGCTTCTTCTAAAAACTCTTTTACAACTTGTCTGTCTAACATTCTCTAATCCCCCAACGGATTAAACATTAATTTGTCGTTTTCAACTGAATATGTATAACAATTGATGGAATATAAATCTTTTACATTTTCAATACGCTTTTTTAATTCATCTTTAGTTTCAATTTGATTACCAAAATCTCTCCCTATTAAAACCCCTTTTATCATTCGATGCTTAGCTCCTGGTATTAAACGAGCAGTCCATTCTATATATCTTATTAATTGATCGACAAAAAATGGATCGACAATTCCTTTTTTTAGTTCGAAAACAGTGGCATTTATTGTTAACCACATATCTAATACCTTCTTTTTATATAAACAAACTATGTCAATTGCACCACCAGCAATGTATGTGCTAACTTGGTTAAGAATATTGTAATCGTAGTTCTGATCCAGTTCTTTTTCAAAACCAGCAAGGTTATGAATTATTTTAGGATTTCTCAGCAAATATGCTTCTAAATATGCTTCCATTTTAAATTCTTTTATTCTATCACCCTTAAATTGCAGTAAATCTACTCTTTCTTCGTGGAAGCTATGACCTTTATATCCTCTCGTATATTCCCCACTTTTCGGATTTTCTTGCAATAGGGCTTGTAATACCAATATTCCTTCTTCGTCCAACAGGCTTATAACTGCTTTGTCAATTAAAGCAGAACTATCTATCACTGTTTTTATTTTCCCCTCTTCCTTTAGATCCCAAAATATCCTAATCGGAATGGGATTTAAACAGATATGTTCCTTCAAATATTCAATTTTTATTCTATAAGGATATTTATCCTTGCCCGGATGTCGTTTATCTTCTGTCCATATAACTTCATCGTTATAAAATAATTCACTCGTTACTTCAAATGGACCATGAATAAAACCTGATGTTCTTAAGCCTACTTTATGTGCTGTATAATAAAAGACGATATCCCCTTTCCAAATATTAGCTAATTGATTCAAGTTCCTTTCACTCACTCCAAACAAACCATATTTTTTACTAATTGAAAAATATTTAGGGGAATTTAGTAGATGAAATTTACGGTGCATTTTTATATCCTCGCTGGGGGAGTATTTTTAAATGGAATAAACTTAGCAGGATATCTATGATAGCCATGAGTCCATTTACCAGTATCTGAGGGCTTATATTCTATAAAAGACCAATCATTATCTATTTTCTTTCTATTAAACAATTGCAAAATTTCATCAGAAAATTCCGTCTGTTTTTGTATTATTCTCATATTACTCTTATCCAAACATATGCAACCACTAAGGTATAAACTTCCTTATTCTTTGTGCCTCTGTGCCTTTGGTGCTTTGTGCCTCACAACTACTCAACCCAAATAATTCCAACCATTATATATAACAAACTTTGTGCTGTCCATTATTTGTCTATAAATCATAAAAACCTGTCTGCGTGCCACGCACAGGTAGAGAACTAATCAATCTTTCCTTCAAGAAGGTGAATCGTCTGCTTTTCTTGATGTTCTGGATAGCCATGATCAGGGCCTTGAAGCTACCCACAACAACAACCAATGATTTGCCTCGAGTAACTGCTGTATATAACAGGTTTCTCTGCAGCATGATATAGTGCTGTGTATGAAGTGCGATAATCACTACTGGATACTCACTGCCCTGAGACTTGTGTATAGAGCAGGCATATGACAGAGTAAGTTCATCCATATCAGGATACTCAAACCTCACCACCCTCTCGTCAAACCTTACTGATATCTCTTTGTTATTATCATCAATAGATATAATCTGCCCAATATCACCGTTAAACACACCCAGTTCATAGTTATTCCGAACCTGCATAACCTTATCACCAACGCAAAACACCTGAGCGCCCCTTGTAACGCCCTCCCTGCATGGATTCAGTAAGGCCTGGAGCTCTCTGTTGAGGTTAGCTACACCAATAACACCTTTATGCATGGGTGAAATTACCTGAATATCATGGATTGGGCTAAATCCAAATCTTTCAGGTATATTCTTTACTACCAGTTCCTTTATGGTCTCCAGTGCATCCTCAGGCTCGTCACGCTGTATAAAGAAAAAATCACCATTACCATATTTCGCTTTAGTGTAGGGACTCAATCCCTGATTGATCCTGTGAGCATTAACTATGATCAGGCTTTTTCTTGCCTGTCTAAATATCTTTTTCAAGCGCACTACCTTTATCATGTCGCATGTGACCATCTCCTCTAAGACATTACCCGGCCCTACTGAAGGCAGCTGATCTGCATCTCCTACCAGAATAAGCTGTGCTGTAAAAGGCAATGCCTTTAAGATATTGTAAAACAATACAATATCTACCATGGATGCCTCATCAACAATCAGCATATCTGTATTTAAAGGCCTTTTAGAATTCCGATCAAAGGCCATATGACTCGGGTTAAACTCAAGCAGTCTGTGTATGGTCTTTGCATAACGGCCTGTGGACTCACTCATCCTTTTTGCTGCCCTGCCTGTAGGTGCACACAAGTTTATACGCATTCCTTTTTTTTCTAATATCTCTATAATAGCCCTGATAAGTGTTGTCTTGCCTGTACCTGGACCACCAGTAATTACAAGGGTCTTTTCCTTTATTGCATGAGAGATTGCATCCCTTTGTTCAGGGGCTAATGTAATGCTGTGCCGAGCTTCAAACCACGATATAGCCCTTTCTGTATCTATCTGGATTGCCTTTTGTTTTGTCTGAGACAGCACCTTCAACCTTTTTACAACACCTGTCTCTGATAGATATAGAGGTTTAAGGTATACTACCTTGTCTTGCCCGATTTCATCGATTACGACAAGTGTCTCCTTGCTTAAATCTTCAAGCGCCTGATATACCCTTGCCTCATCTACATCCAGTATAGCAGCAGTCTCCTCACATAACTTATGGTATGGATAATACACATGGCCTTTATCAGTAAGCTCTCCCAAGACATAAAGAAGGCCTGCCTGAATCCTTTTGGGTGAGGTAGCAGAAATACCCAGGCTTGATGCTATCTTGTCAGCAGTCTTGAATCCTATACCATATATATCTATAGCAAGACGGTAAGGATCTTGCTGTATTACAGACATGGTCTGACTACCATAGGTCTTATATATCTTAATGGCATATGCACTGGATACCTCGTGAGATTGAAGAAAGATCATGACATCCTTTATCTCTTTTTGTTTCTCCCATGCTTCAACAATACGCTTTGCCCTAATCTTCCCAATGCCTGGCACCTCTGTAAGGCGCCTGGGGTGATTCTCTATGATGTCCAGTACATCCATACCAAATGCCTTAACCAGACGCTGGGCCATCTCTTTACCAATACCCCTTATCATCCCTGAACCCAGATACTTTTCAACCCCTAACAATGTGGCTGGTTTGACGGTTGTATATGTATCTACTTGAAATTGTCTTCCATATTCTTTGTTGTTGACCCACCTCCCTTTTAATCTAATATATTCTCCTGGCTGAACACCAAGCAGGTTACCAACAGCTGTTGCAATATTACTACCACCTTTTAGGGAAATCTTTACCACACTCCAGCCATTTTCTTGATTACAATAGACAATCCTCTCCAGGATACCTTCGATCTCTTGATCCGCCCCTGGTGGATGATTCATATAAACTCCCATGGCCTATCAGACACAACCAACCATGAAAATATCCTCGGGATGGGAACTCTTTCGCTTGCCTGAACCGTTTTTTGATACATCGTAGGCTCGCTCCAGGGCGATCCCTATTCGCCCTTCGGGCTCAGGAGGGATCGCTTCTCCTTTCGCTTCGCTTGGATGTATTAGCAAAAAACGCTTAAAGGATAAGCTCAAGAGCTCCTCATCCCTCCTCTCGTAAAAGTTTTTTCGTATAGCCTTATCACCTCTTAAACCTAATGCCTTTGTGCCTAACAACCCAAACTAATAAAACCAACGAAACCAAATAATAGCTATAAAGGTTTCAACCTTTTATAGCCCTCTATTCTCTAAGTAATCAGGAATTCTTTTCTAGAGGTCTTTCCCCTGATCCCTGTAAACTATTCTTTAGTCCCTTTCAAAGTCAATATATCACCCTTGTATCACCAGAATCCATTAGGAAATGTACCTGATTTACACCCTCTTTTGACTTTATAAGGTGCATTACCTCATAGTAAGCATCTTCTTTTATTGGCTCAACCAAGGATACATCCTGACCACCATCGGACTTTTTTATGTGCCATTTTACAAGATAGCCAGGCACAATGGCATACCCACACCCTGAAGAACAACAAGATGTATCCACTACAGCATAACCTAT
Organism: Deltaproteobacteria bacterium; assembly: GCA_021162585.1. Taxonomy (GTDB): domain Bacteria; phylum Desulfobacterota; class Desulfomonilia; order UBA1062; family UBA1062; genus JAGGYK01. The sequence continues at coordinate 7,180 of JAGGYK010000187.1, read as the reverse complement.
AAAATAGAGGATCTCCCTTCCCGCTGTGGGCGGGTAAACCAGCTTTTCCTCCTTGGTTATCATATAATGCCCACCTATGGCTGTTATTTCCTCATTTAGAATAGGATGCTCAAATTCTGTCATGGCAAACCTCCTGAATAGCTATATTCTAACACCTCATAAAAGACAAGATTTCATATATTGTCAAGAAACATGCTCAATGAAATTTAGATGAAAAAGCAGTCAGAAGTCAGAATCCAGAAGATTTTACGCAAAATGTAGGGGCCTTTTGCCCTCATCGGCCCGCCAAAGGGAAACGGGCCCTACTTTGCTTTAACCAAAACCTTTGCATAATACCCATATTGTCATTGCGGTGAGCCGAAGCCCCGAGCGTAGCGAAGGGGGCAAGCGAAGCAATCTCTAAATTTCTTGTAATTAATGGGATTGCGTCGCCTGCCTGTGCCTCGGCAGACAGGTCGCCCATGCTCCTCGCAATGAATATGAAAGCAATCGTGCAAATGTCTCTAACCTTTTATGAAGCCTTCCGGTTTGTGCATTCATGACTACTATTCACTAAACGTAGAACCCAGAACATTGAACCTTGAACCCCCACGAGCTGTCCTTTCAGTCATCCTGAAAATATTTTCATGCTTTCCACCTTTGGCGGATGGCGGGCAGACATGGATGGTTATAAGTTCACAAGTTACCTGTCAAGATTCAAGATATGTAGACCTTGATCATACATAAAAATCCAGAGGCCGCGGGTTTATGTTTGACCTAAAGTTTAAAGTTAATATCACCGATGAGTGCCATATATGTGTCACAGGATACTATGTATCCTTAATAAGGAAGGCAGCTATAATGGGTTTATTTGGTAATATTCTTAGGAAGAAGAAGACTTCCAAAGAAATAGAAAAATGCGAGTCTATCCTGGAGAAGCGTCCTGATGATTCTAACATCTTGAAGCGACTTGGAGATCTTTATCTTAAAACAGATAATAAAAAAAAGGCTGCAGAAATATACATAAATCTAGGTGATAACTACAACAACAAGGGATTTTATCCCAAGGCCATTGCATTATATAAACAAGCTCAAAAGATTCTTCCTGATTGGGAAGAACCATATGAAAAGCTAGCAGATTTATACCAGATGCAAGGATTTTCCAGAGAGGCAGCCACACAATATGCAAGGCTGGCTGAAATGATAGAAAAGGCTGGAGATAACGAAAAGGCTGTTATGTATATGCAGAAAGCAGCAGAGCTTGTTCCTTCTCATAAAAGATTCGGCAAAAAGATCCGTAAGTTTAATGTGCAGGAAGAGGATATGTTGGAAACCCCTCAAACACCTGCTTCAAAGTCCCATGTGCATGAAACAAACTTTTTTGATTTAGAGAAAGAATTAGATAAAGAAATAAAAGAATTACCTATTGATAAGTTAAATTCAGAACAGGAAGACGACACAGGAGTGGCTTCTGTATTTAAGGCTATCACAGAAAATGCTATAAAGGAAGGCACCAATGATCCTTTATTTCTATACAATATGGGATTAGCATATAGAGAAACAGGCCTTTTAGATGAGGCCATCGATGCGTTCAAAAAGGTTATAGCTGCAGGGGAAAAACTTTTTGATACATATATAATGCTCGGTACAACCCTGAGAGAAAAGGGATTGTTTGAAGAATCTCTGGAGAGCCTAAAAAACGGTGCGTGTCTTAAAGATATAACATCTGAGATGAAGGCCAGCATATTTTATGAGATAGCACAGACATACAAGGCTATGGGAGATACAGACCATGCCCTCCTCATCCTTAAAAATATTCAACAAGAACATCAAGACTTCAAGGATGTGGAGATGGAAATAGGAAGATTAAATAGGGAAAATTGAGATGGCAGTTATAAATTATGCAAAGAGAGAAATATCAGCAAAAATAGTGTATTATGGACCATCCTTATGTGGAAAAACTACCAACCTACAGTACATATATACAAGTATAAAACCTGAACAAAAGGGGAAACTTGTATCGCTTGCTACAGAGGCAGATCGTACCCTTTTCTTTGATTTCCTTCCTGTAGAGATAGCTAATATAAGGGGATTCAAGACTAGATTTCATTTTTACACAGTACCAGGCCAGGTATATTACAACTCTACCAGAAGGGCGGTTCTTACAGGCGTTGATGGCCTGGTATTTGTAGCGGATTCCCAAAGAGATAAGATGGAAGAAAACACAGAAAGCCTTGCCAATCTGGAAGAGAACCTCAATTATTATGGTAAGGATATAAAGACAATCCCCTTAGTCTTCCAGTATAACAAGAGGGACCTGCCTGATGCCACACCAATAGCAGAGATGAATCAAATCCTGAACCCGGATGACTATACATATTTTGAAGCTGTAGCTACCACAGGAGAAGGTGTCTTAAAAACACTTACAAAGATCACAAAGATGGTGCTTTCTCATATAGAAAAAGGAACAAGCGGGCAATCCGTGGATAGAGTGGCTGACCATGAACCTCTAAAAAAGACAAAATCAGAGACTAAAAAGTCTCATTACACACCTTTAGATTCTCCCCAAAAGGCCAAGGTCGAGCCCGATATTACAGGTGGACGAATCCAGATAGTAGGCACGGGAAATGCGACAATTATTTCTGCAAATGCGATTAGTCTACCCATAAAACTGAAGTTTGATAAGGATGGGCGTATATATATTATGGATATAGCTATAAAATTAGATAAGCTTGTCCCAGAGGATTGATAGTGTGGCGACTATATCAATACTGGCAAACATGGTTCCAACTATACCGCTTAAGGACATACTTTCCTCCTGGCCGTATTTATCTACGCTCTTAGGGAATATTTACTTTTTTGTTATTCTAACTGCAACCCTGTCATTCTTTATAATAGGTGTATCATTAATAATTAAGTATGCCCCTCATATATTAAATGATCTAAAAAATCTCATAGGCACAGAAATACCAGAGATTGGTATCAAGCTCTGGGTAGCATTTATATTTCTAATTCCTATATTCTTTGATATGGGGCCCTTATGGTTTGTCCTATGGTGGTTCATAGTACTATGGGGCTATGTAAACAGGTCAGAAAAGAAAATAACATTTGTATTTATATTTTTTATCTTTATATCCAGCTGGATTGCTCACATAGGTGGTAGTTTCCTCACAATGACTCAAACCCATGTAAACAAAGAAATATTCATGATAGAAAATCATATGGGATCTATTAAGGATGTATTAAGTGTGGCCTCATGGATACAAAAACATCCTGATGATGCTGAACCCATAAATACCCAAGCCATAGTTGAGAAAAGAAAGGGTAATTATATAAGTGCCATTCAATTACTAAGCCGTGCACTAGATCTGGAGCCCAACAACTCAAGATTCTATAACCACCTCGGTATAGCGTTTTCCGGCGCGCTCAAGGATAGAGAGGCCATTGGTGCGTTCAAGGAAGCTATTGCCATAGCCCCGGACAATATGATCTATCATTATAACCTAAGCAGAGTGTATCAGGGAATGTATAATCTATATGATGCAGAAAAAGAAATAAAACTGGCGAGTAATATAGATCCATCCCGCCTCAAAGAATTTCTAGATAAAGAAGGCAAGGACATAAACCACAGGTTTATAGAGGAAGGCACACCAGTAATAAGACTATTGTATAGACAGCTAAAACTATCCAATGACCTGGATATGGCATCAGATGCCCTATGGGATATAGGCTTTGGTAGTATAGATAGAAGTATGGCTATATGGTTGAGCCTTATATATGCCATGATACTGCTAATCCTGGACTATATGCCAAAAGAAAGGTTTACAAAGAGGTGCTCTAGATGCGGAAGCCTGTACTATGTGGGCTCTTTATCAAAGAAAGGACACCCCATGTGTTTACAATGCCACTGGTTAAGTACAAAATCTAAAAAACAACCAGACTATATTATGCTTAATAAAATCGAAAAGGTAAAACAACACAGGACGTATTACAGTTCAGATACAGCTACTTTAGAGATGATATTGCCTGGTATGGGCTCTATCGTGGCAAATAATACATTAAAGGGTATATATAGAGTATGTGTAATAAGTGCAGGCCTAATCATGATCATAACTGGAGGGCAATTTATCTTTTCATTTATTCCTACAGGTATTGACCTAAGGTCTATTATCAGGTTTGGAGGCATCCTTATGATAGGGTGCGTTTATTTAAGTGCATATAAAATCCCTCCTATAAAGCAAGGGGTATAAATATGGCACTATTGGGCACATTAAAGGGCTTTGGCGTAACAGATATATTCCAGCTCATAAGCCAACAGATTAAGACGGGAACCCTGGTATTGACATCTCCAAAGTACAAGATTTCGATCCTATTTCAGGAAGGTATTATAAAAGGTGTAACGAATGATAACTGGGCAACAGACCCCAGAGCCAAGGTCTTACTGAATAGTGGCCTTATAGGGGAAAAGGAATATAAAGCTGCGCTTGATATCCAAAAAAAAGGCTCTTCCAAATGGGAAGACATACTTATTTCACAAGGCAAACTCGAAAAAACACTCTTGGATAAAGCCGCCAATATTATAATAAAGGAGATATTTCTTGATATATTTCAATGGAAAGAGGGCTCCTACCGATTTGAAGATGGAGACCCTGATACTGAAGCCATGCTTTCCTGTCATATAGTGACAGAAAACCTCATTCTAGATACACTTCGAATCATAGATGAATGGCCATTGATCAAGCAAAAAATACCACCGGTAGACTATTGTCCTGTAGTTATAACGCCTATAACAGAAGAGATTGCAAAAAAGAATTCGATAACAGCAGAAGATGCCCATATATTTGATCTCATAGATGGCAAGAAGACTATAGAGACAATAATAAGAGAGTCTTTAGAGACATCTTTTGATGGTTTAAGTGCCTTTGTAAAACTGATAGATGCATCTCTGATAGAAGTATTTCCTAAGGAGACAAAGGAGCAAATAGATGCATCCATTACAAGGCAGGCATTCTGGAAACGCATAAAGAATGCATCAGTCTATATTTTGCTTGCTATTTGTATTGCAGGCCTTATCACAATAGGACACCCCAGGGTAGGCCCTAATATGTTCTTTAATCCCGTAATAAAAGAATACATAAAAACCCAGAAAGACCTGGCCACCTTGTATACTACACAAAGGATAAGGCCTTCAAATTCAAATGCAAATAATCATGCCCATTAAAATGTTTCTTTACAGGTGTAAAGGCTACATTTACAAATCTTGGAATATGTTTATAACTAGTAGCCATATTAAATCCAATAGCGTTAAATATACGACCAGAATGTTTCAGTGATACCTTCAGATGGGTGCCCCCGAACTTCTTCACCTCAATGACCTCCATATCAGGTATCATAAATACAGGCTCACGGTTGCCAACACCAAAGGGAGCAAGCATCTCCAATTCATTCAATAAGGTTGGGGTTATATCTGTAGGTGATATCTCCAGGTCAACCTCTACAGCAGGCATCTGGAAAGGGCCTGTCTTTAATAAAGACTCTTCAAGTGCATTAGCAAATGCCAGGATCTTGTCCGCATCTATTGTGAAGCCTACTGCCATTCTGTGTCCACCAAAACCCTTTAAAAAATGAGACTCCCTTGAGACAGCAGTATGCAAATCTATGGGTTCTACAGACCTACCTGATCCTCGGCCTAAACCATCAATGATGGAGATCACAATAGCAGGTTTGGAAAAGCGATCTGCAAGCCTTGATGCAACAATACCTATTACCCCTATATGCCAATTCGTCCCTGCTACTACAATGGCCTTTCCAGTATTTCCACCCTCCTCAATCATTGATAGCGCGTCTTTTAATACCCTTTGCTCTTCTTCCTGTCTCTGGCGATTGAGGATATGGAGTTCCTGTGCAATAGAAATGGCATGTGAAGCATCATCTGTGATAAGTAGCTCAAATGCCTTTCTTGCTTTAGAGATCCTGCCTGCTGCATTTATCCTTGGCCCCAGTATAAAACCAATGTCTCTTGCAATAACATCGTTTTTTATCCCAGAGATCTTTGCCAGGGCAGAAAGACCTGTATGAGCTGTTGAATTGAGTACCTTTAAGCCCTCTTTCACCAGTATGCGGTTAATGCCTCTCAGAGAGACTACATCTGCCACTGTGGCCATAGCCACAATGTCCAGATCATCCTTTAAATTAGGAAGATTTTCCATTCCTAACTTTCTCAGATGTGCCCTTAGGGCTACTATAAGATGAAACACCACTCCTGCGCCACAGAGATCCTCACCAAAGAAGGGGCAGTCCTTTTGTTTTGGATTAATAACGCTTAGGGCATCAGGTATTAGCCCTTCTGGCTCATGGTGGTCTGTTATAATTACATCCATGCCTAAAGCCTTAGCATGGGCCACCTCATGAGTTGCCGAGATACCACAATCTGCAGTGATTAAGAGGCTTACACCACTTTTCTTTAATTCATCTATGCCTCTAGTATTCAAGCCATAACCATCTATAGCCCGATCCGGTATAAAGACTACAGGCTCTTTATAACCAATTTTTAAAAAAAATCTGTGTAGTAGCGCAGCACTGCACACACCATCTACATCATAGTCAGCAAATACACCGATTGTTTCCTTTTGTTTAATGGCTTCTGCAATCCTGATGCATGCCTCTTTCATCCCTTTCATCTGTGAAGGGTCCTTTAGCTTTCCAAGACTTGGGAAGGCAAAGTCTAAGACATTATCAGGGGTTGTCATACCCCTTACGAGCATCAAGGACCTGAATACAGGGGAAAAATCCAATCCAGGTAGGGCCTTTTCATCAACCCTACCCTTTATAATCCAATTATTAACTAATGCTTTCTCTGATACCTTAGTATCACTACTTGTCCTGGCAGATGGGGGGTACTTATGCATGAGCAAATAATTAATCCAGGGATAGAAATAAGTCAAGGTTCTAGCGTGAGTTTATTAAGCACATGGGCATAAAGGTGTATAACATAACGAAAATACAAGCATAAACAAGCAGATTATTTGTATACACTGAAAGGTATTTTGGTTCTCAATTTCATTTCCGTTAAACTCATGCCTCTGGCAAGTTCGTAGATATCAGGATCCATTTCTTCAAGCCTGTAGTGGGCTTTATATCGCCCCTTAGTTTTTTGTGGTGGACTCTCAATAAATGTTGCAAGTCGGATAGCGGAAAGTTT
>JAGGYK010000082.1 GCA_021162585.1 Deltaproteobacteria bacterium | reverse complement strand
GTGTTATGAATACAGGCTCAAATAATCCTCCTGGCTGGGTGCTTGTCTATGCAATGCTCTTTACCCTTATTATACAGGCTTCTGCCATTGCCACAGTTACTCTGATAATTTCAGGTACAAAAGCAAGCAGGGCATATTATGATATCACAAAAAAGATCCATAATGCCACTTGTCCAGATGCCCCTTCCAAGTATATAAATATAGACCTGGGCGCGCCAGAGGGATGGGATCATAAATATTTTCTCACACAAATAAGTCAGAAGGATGTGGGAGATAGTCCTTGTATAAGGTCCCTATACTGGCGTGTAGGTTTGCGTGAACAACCCTGTCAAACCATCCAAAAGATATCCTTATCTTGTAGCAGACCATACCTTATCATACTTATAGATGACTCAGAGAGTATGAATTGGTCATGTGGGAAAAATTTTGACACGAACAGTATATATCTAATACGTACTACAGGAGAGATCATAAGGGTATCCCCTGACTTTGAAGTAAGCACAATAGTAAAAAAGACAGAAGGCATCTATTTCAAGGGCGACTATGGAAATTCACACCTTGCTGCCCCATTCAATAAATATTTTAAAGGAGCTATGCCCAGGTGGACAAATGTATATTCAAGTATTGCTGAATTAATAGATGAACTCAATATGGTAAATGTGGCTATTGCTACAACATCTAAAGGTATTATCCTGCCCTTTACTGAGGAATTAGAGGCAATAAATACAGCATTCAATAACATACATCCAACACAGCCTTACTCCCCCCTGTCAGAGGCATTGTTTGCCATTGCGAATGAATTTCCCAGTAAATGCGTTACAGACAAACACATCCTCATTGTTACAGATGGTCAGGCCTTGGGTGATGGCAATCTCCCGGAAGAGATTAAAGACTTTGATAAGGATGCTGACCCAATGGACATATACATAAAAGGGATGGGATCCAAATGCTTAGATGATGTAGCAGCATACGCATCCGGTCTTGGGATAAAGGTTCATGTAATGGGCCCTGGTACGAAAACAGAATTTTTAAAAGACGTGGCAAAAAAAGGCACGGGAGAATATATGCCCCTTGCATCCACATTTCTCCCTAAAGATACATTTGTATGCCAGATGCCCCTTATTCAGGATGAGGCAAAGCTATTTTTAACCAATAAAAATGCCAGATTCGACCCTGCATGGCTCACGTATGACAGCGCCATATATTACGAGATTTGTGATTCTCTAAAGCTCCTCCCTTCGGCCAATCCATGTATAAAGGGTATTGCAAACTCCATGTATAAAAAAGGTGATACCTTATACTGTTCTACATCAAGAGACCACATCATGGCTATAGATATATCTAATAAAAGGCTTAAGTGGGCGATAAAAGGCCCTGGTGGAAAAATCATAGTAAAAAACAATACTATCATTGCGGGCCCGAATACAAAAGGGTTAATTTATGCAATGAATAAAGAGCCATCCATATTATGGGTATACCAGGGCTCCTACATGGATACATCAGAATCATCAGTTTATGTGACAAATGATACGAATATAAAGGCATTAGATATATCTACAGGTAGAGAGCTAACCTTATTTACAGCAATAAATCCTATCACATCCATCAGTTATGACCCCTGTTATGGAACCATTCTTGCCGGGGTAAACTCAGGTGATATCTATATCCTTAGCCAGGACCTTGATCTGAGGGGGGTAATTACTACAAACTCAGGGGAAGCAATCAGGGAATTGCATTCATTTCACATTAAAAAGCAGTTGTATGTAATAGCCATTACAGATAATTTTGTAATAGGGGCCAGAAAAGATTCTGTACTCTGGTTTTATAGTGTAAAAACCCCTCCTTGCATAAAGGGGATAGTGATGGATTCCAAGGTTTATATTACTACATGGCAAGAACAATCCCCTTGTGGTGGCATAGATACTAATGCATCGACACTTACAACAATAGATGCCATTACAGGAGAATATATATCCAGTAAAGAGATACTCCCTGGCAGGGCATTTGGCCCGGTTATAACCCTTACAGATAAACAAATTGAATACGCCAATTGGCTCTCACAAATTACAATAGAGGATATATCATCCTTAAATGGGCTCTCTTGGGGTTACTTAGGATCTAAGATAATACACTAATGATCCCCTTAATCCAGGTTCAGCAAAATTGGCGATGGTCATTTATCCCAACCTAAAAAGATAAGCTTGTCTCTCCCAGCGCTCCTGCTTTCTTTAGCTCTCTTTCAGACCTAATTCCTTGAGCTTACGTGGGGTAGGCATTCCAGTCTGAACATCCCACCCTCTTTCGTCATAATAATCCTCGATCATCTGATCCAGGTCCTGGCGGATTACCCTATTTCCACTGAGATAATCCTTGAATGCAGGCTCTTCAAACCATTTCTCTGGAAGGGCATCATCCTTTCTGGTAAATCCCTCCCGAATATTGGCCATCCTCAGCAGGGTCCAGACCCTGTCAGAGCGTTTCATGAGATCTTCTGCCGTGGTGTCTATCCCTGTTACAGCCGAGTAGAGCTTGGCGCACAAAGAAGCGCTGTAGAACCGGTTTATCTGGGCCCTTGCACATATTCCAAGACAGCCCAAGGTACAGAACCAGTTATGGGAATAATTGAGGAGCCTTCCGATCTTCAACTCCTGTTCGCCTTTTGGAGAGTCTAGACCCGGGAGAATCCTTGATATGGCTTCTTTAGGAGCCCCCATCCGTATCAAATGGCGGGGAAACTGCCCTAGGGGCCTTTTTGCAAAATATGTGGGAGAGCCACTGGCCCCTACATGTGGCCCCCTGGGGTCAAGTGCCTGTCCAAGTTCCATAGTGCCAAAAAGGTTCCAAACCAAGGGTCCCCTGGGCCCCACATAGGGAAGCATACCCCTAATAATGTAGGGTGCGTACCTTTTTGCCCCCTTGCCAAAGTCCCTAATGATTCCCTCAAATCCATCGGCCAGGCTATCGCCAAGTCCATCCCTGAAACATATCTTTCTTGCCCAGGTCTCCATGGAATGAAGAGAATCCAGCCTGATCTCCTCTTCAAGAATGTCTTGGGAGATAATTTTTTGATCGAAAAGTTCTTTTGCAAAGCCAAGTACACCAAAGAATTCGAACATATCAATACCATAGTCATCAAGAATCGAGATACACTTGATTGCCTCTCGATAGTCCTTAAAGCCATAAACAATGGGCGTAAGGAGATTCACCACAGAGGTAGAACATGAAATCAGGCCTTTAAGATCTCCATCTGGGATCTCTACTATATCTTTGTCTCCAATAGGACAGGATACACATGCAAGGCGTCTCTTTTTGATCTTTGAATAGAGCTCTTTAGGGATGAAGGGAATCGATTTTACAAGCCCCAGATCTTGCCATTCCTTCAAATAGGGGTATTCACGGATATTATTGAGGAGTTCATCACTCAAGGCCTTGTACCTCTTTCTATCTGCTACCTGAATCCCTTTGCTACCCTTGACCATGATTGCCTTGAGTCTTTTCGATCCCATAACAGCGCCAAAACCGCCCCGACCCAGTGTTGATGTCCTATCAATAAAGGCCATGGAAAATGAGACCATACTTTCTCCTGCCTGGCCTATGGAGATCACCCCCGCATGTCTGCCAAACGTATCCCAGAGAGAGGTACAGGTGTCTTCCACGCCTTTACCCCACAGGGAACTGGCCTCTGAGATCTCTACATCATCATCGATGATCTTTAGAAAGACAGGCCGCTTTGAGCAGCCTTCGATCACAACATGATCGTAACCTGCATTCTTAAGAAGGCAACCAAAGGTCATGCCACCTCCGCCGCACCATCCGATAGCACGGCTTTGGGGAAGTTTTGTGACTGCATACACCCTGGAGGTAGCTGGAAGACTAGTCCCCACCAAGGGGCCAGTCCCCAGTACAATCGGGTTATCAGGAGAAAATGCAGACACCCCGGGCTTTATCCTATCAAAGGCAAGCCTTAGGTTCATCCCCAAACCCCCTATGAATTTCTGGGCCAAATCAAGATCTAAAGGTTCTTTTTTGATCTCCCCACTCGTGAGGTTGACATAAAGAACCCTTCCTGCAAATCCTCCCTTTTTCATTTTCTTTTCTCCCTGGGAATCTTTTTCAGAGCACCATAAAGACAATGATCCACGCATACCCCGCATTCATTACATTCTTCTGTAAAAGAGATCAAACAGTCCACACCTAATATATCCACCTTGATCCTTGCCATGGACGGGTTAAATCTCTTTGTATAAATCTCTGAGCAGACCAACTGGCATATCAGGCAACCTGTACACCTTTCCGGCGTTGCTTCAATCTTAAACTTGTTCATTATTTGGACCCCTCATTCGTATGTAACTAGTATTAGAAAGACATAAAAATAGTTTTATATGAAAAAGTGAAAAGTAAATAGTGAACAGTGTTATGCATAAAAAAGAATCTTTTCTATCCTTAGTTGTGCCTGTTATGTGGACATGATGGTTTATATCAAGATCTCCAGATCTTCAATCGGATAGGCCATACATGCATGGATATAGCCAAATTGCCTGTCTGATTTTCTTAAAAGTACGCCCTTTGGTTGAAAGACCTTGCCACCTAAAAGCTTTACACGGCACAGACTACACTGGCCAGATCTGCAGGAGGAGGGGATGATTATGCCGCTTCGTTCAAGAGACGTAATAAGAGGCTCTGTTGCCTTGGCCTTGATCTTTTTCTTGCCTTTAATGTCTACTGCAAATTCTGCATCAGGGCGTACATCTTTGGGCCAGCCCGGATCTATTGAGACATCTTTAGGGGGGCCAAACATCTCCTTTCTGATCTTCCTTTCCGGGAGCTTAAATTTCTCAAGTTCAGGAAGGCAAAAAGCATACATGGCCTCAGGCCCGCATATATAAAATGTCTTTGAGCCTGTATCTGCTACTACATCTTTGATAAGTCTGGCTGTGATAAATCCGGTAAGACCGGAATAGCCCTTATCAGGGTTGGATATTACAAGTGAATATGTAAAATTGGCATGATTTTTTGCCCTGTTGGTAAGCTCCTCATGGAAGATTACATCATCTATGGATTCGCTTCCGTAAATAAGGTGTATCTTCCTGTCCAGACCACGATCCGTCACCTCCCTTATCATGCTCATAAAGGGCGTAATCCCGCTTCCGCCAGCTAAAAAGACCAGATCTTTACCATGAAACAGCGGATTGTAATAGAATTGTCCTGAAGGAGAGGTGGCTTCAAAGGTGGCCCCTGCCTTTACCTCATCGAGAAGGTAGGTTGATACAAAACCGTCTTCTACCCTTCGTACAGTTATGTCATAAAAGCCAATCTGATTTGGTGGAGATGAGATGCTGTATGGTCTGCTGGTCATTATGCCCTCAATATCTACACAGAGGCTGATATACTGACCGGCTTGAAAGGGCGGCAGATAACTATCTTCAGAGACCAGCCTGAACGTGGTGGCAGATGCGGTCTCTTTTTTGATCTCAGACACCCTGAGTTTTAATATTGGAGGGTGGAGCCTGTTTATAACCCGGGAGACCACCCCCTTTCCAATAGTATAATCAATTCCGTATTTTCTGCATACCGCTATCTCTTTTTGAATCTCTGAATAACCTTCGAGTTCCTTTTTATAATCTGTCCTCATAGATACCCCCTTCATCTATTTCCAATCTCTTTTAAGACTGCCCGCGCAGCAGACCCCCCTGACATCAGTGTGGGCTGGAATCCTCCACCAGCCACCCAGGCGCCTGCAAAGAAAAGGCCCTTTATAGGAGACTCAGAAGAGGTAAAGAGCCTGGAATCCTTGGCATATTGATCAAAGCCGTAGATAGCACCCCCTGGATGCCCTAAAAACCTGAGGTGGGTAATAGGGGATGCCACCTCGATCTCTTCGATATGATCCCTGTATCCGGGGAAGATCCTCTCAATAAGGTCAAGCATAGCTTGAGCATACTGGTATTTCATATCAGCATATTGCGAAGGAGGGATGTTAAGCCAGGGATCAGCATACCCCAGGGCGACAGTGGCTGTCTGGCATGTGCCGGGAGGTGAGAAATCAGGATCAGAGACATCATAACACGTAAGCAGCATCATCTGTGGTGCATCAAGTGTCTTTGTCAGTGAAAATGCCTTTTCTGCATCAATAGAAGAGCATATAAAATTGGTCGTCTCTTTTATCCCGACATCTGATGGTTCGCAATCAAGACCAGTAAAGATCGTAAAGGCAGATGTGCCGATTGTCCTTCCCCCTAAGGCCTTAAGTTGAGCTTCTGGCACATGTTTCCCATCGATAAGTTCAATATAAGTGGTAAGCAGCCCTGCATTGGAGACAATATAATTTGTGCTTATTTCATCTCCTTCTTCTGTTATAACCCCTGTTACCTTTCCATCCTTTATTAGTATCTCTTTTACACCGCAATTAAATCTTACATCTCCGCCGTTTTCTAGAAATGTATCAACAAGGGCATTGGATAAGGCCTGAGACCCTCCCTTTATATGAAACGGTTTAAACTCAGAATATGCAAATAATAATATAGCAAGGTTGTCAAAGGACAGCAAGCTGGGAGGCAGACCCATGTATCCCCAGTATGCACCGATTACAGCCTTAAGCAAGGGATCTTTGAAGAATTCATCCAATACCTCTTGAGAGCTCTTGAGTGCATATTTGAAATAGAGCGGATATTTTTCTTTGGATGCATCAGGGTCCTTCATGTACACAATCCCTATCAACTGGTTGGCAAAGGCGTAAACAAGGTCAAAGAATTTAGCTATGCCTTTCTTTTCTGAAGGAAACCTGTCTTGAAGTTCTTTTATTATCTCGGCACGTTTTGTGGTAAGGGTTATATCAAGGTGGTCAAGGAATACTATCCTGTAAAGATGCTCCATTTCCACAAATGTGATCTTTTTTAAGACATCCAGGTCCTTAAGGCAAAAACGCAAGGGCCCGGGCATTTCTTCTGTGCCCATCCCGCTTAGCTGATGAAGCGCCACCTCGAATTCAAACCTCCCACGGCAAAAACTCGTTGCACACCCGCCCGGGATATTGTGTCTTTCTAAAAGCAAGACCTTAAGCCCAGCCTTTGCAAGTGTGGCTGCAGCAGTTAAGCCTCCATTTCCTGCCCCGATAATGATGGTATCATAGTCGGCCACGGCACACCTCCTTTCTATCAATATGCCATACGTGATAAACGCTTTAAGATGCGTTTAAATCTACCATGAATTACATATCAAATCAAATAAACATAAAAGAAAATCGGACGAATTCCCCCTTTGAAGGGGGTTAGGGGGATGTTATTCCTTTTTGGCCTACGGGCTAAAGTTTGGCAGCCTTGCAAATACGAGCCAAATAAGCTATGTCCTATCT
>JAGGYK010000101.1 GCA_021162585.1 Deltaproteobacteria bacterium | reverse complement strand
TGCAAGGTCAAAACCCTGTAGAAACGGTCCTGAATGCAACAAAGAGCACAATCGAAAACAAAAACGCCTCAACGAATTATTTCAAAAAAGCAGCTTAGATTTTCAAAGAGCTAAAGTGTTACAAAAATTGGTATATTTCGATACATACACTTTTTTCTCTCGCTTGGATTAGTTTTATATTTTTGGGTTATACTTGGGACACGTGATATTTATGAGCATTCTTCAACGGAAATATATTGGCTTGCCATTGGAAACCTCGCATACTATTTGATTGCTATTTTCCTGGCATTTATCCTCAAAGATAATCGAGCATTTTGCAAATATGTTTGTCCAATCCCAACTATGCAAAAGATTACATCCAGGTTCGCTTTAACTAAAATATCAATTGATAAAGATAAATGTGTTGATTGTCACTTGTGCGAGAAACATTGTCCTATGGATATTAAGCTACTGTCCTATAAAAATGAAGGGAAAAGAAACCTATCAACTGAATGTATAATATGCGCTACTTGTGCAAATGTATGTCCAAAAGATGCAATAAAGCTAACCATGAAATTTGATTTTGGGAATCTAATTGAAGAATTAAATTACAAATCGTAAGACATTATATCTGGGCAACGTCGCATATGCTGGAGACGTTAGGCTAAATGACGCTTCTAGTCCGCCATAGGCGGACGAATTCAGTAGTATTTACCAGGGTTTTTGATATAATAAAAGTGGTAGAAAAAACAGGAGCGTAATTTAGTCTTTCTTCGTGGTAAAGATGTTTAAATAAAGCCGTGGAAAGGAATAGTTACGAAGATAAAAAAGGGGGAAAGAGGAGGTAAATTTATGCAAGTTACAATGGCAATCCCATCGTATTGGGCAAGAGAAAGTAAGGTTGGTTGGAGGAAAGGAGATGCCATCTATGACCACCCTACTCCTTTAGATAGCGAAGGCACATTACTTAGAGCTATACAGAGCGTAGAGGGGCTAAAAGACAAAGATTTTCAATTAATAATAATTGCTGTTGCCACTGCAGAAGATATTGAAACCAAGGTTGAAAACAAGGTTATAAATATCATCAAATCAGTATCACCTGCTATAGGGGTAGAAGTATTGTTATTTGGGCACTCTCATCTTATGCAGATACATGATCTATTGATTAGTGATGGCAAAAAGGAGTACGCCAGCCTCCTCAAACTACAAGGATACTCTAACATTCGAAATCTATGCATGTTTATTCCACATATCTTAGGATCAGAAGTAGCACTGCTTATTGATGATGACGAAGTATTTGAAGACCCAAGCTTTATCTCAAAGGCCAAAGAATTTATTGGTAAGAGTATCAAAGAAAGAGATGTCAATGCAGTAGCAGGATATTACCTTCAACCAGATGGAGACTATCATCTTAAAAAAACACTTCATCCATGGATGAAATATTGGGACCAATATGACAGGATGAATGAAGCATTTGATAAGATCATCGGAACTGAACCGAGGTTGAAAGATACACCTTTTGTATTTGGAGGTAATATGGTTATCCACCGAGATCTTTTTACTGTTGTGCCTTTTGATCCCAATGTTCCAAGAGGAGAGGATATAGACTTTTTGATAAATGCAAAGATGTTTGGATTTACCTTCTTCTTGGATAATCAACTATCTATTAAGCATCTTCCACCGCCAAAGGCAAATCCTACCTGGGTACAACTACGGGAAGATATCTATCGTTTTGCATACGAGCGAGCAAAGATTGAGCATCAAAGGCAGATAAGGGGGATGACAAGGGTCTATCCCGAGGATTTTGATCCTTATCCCGGATGTTTCTTAAAAAGAGACTTAGAGAAAAAGATTGAAAAATCATGTAAGGTGTTATCTGAAGAATATCTTGCCCAGGGCGACAGAAAAGGCAGTGAAGAGGCATTGAATAACATTGCCCTTGCCAAAACTGATGCCGTGCCGAAATACGACCCTTTTCAAAGGTTATGCGAGCTGCAAAAACGCTGGCAGGAATTAATGGAATATACAAGCAAGAGTGAAGTTCTCTCTAGTATAAAGAAGATTATTGAGTCAGGAGGAAAAAAATGAATCTGCTGTTTCTGCCAAAGCTGCTTCCCAGGGCAGACATCATAGGAGGACCTATTCTTATCTATCATAGGATTAAGAATTTGTCTTCAAAGGGGCATAAGATAACACTAATTGCCCCGGCTTATACAGAGGAGGATCATAAGGATAAAAGTCTTGAGCCTTTCTGCGAGGATATTATCCGGGTTGATTCAGTCAAGGAAAGATCCCGCGATGAAGTAGATGCACTCTATAAGAGGCTGAATAGACCCAGATTCTTCCTAACTGGAGACGGAGGTTTTCACCAGGGTATTGAAGATGCATTGAGGTCAGCCTTGAAAAAGGGGCATTTTGACGCCATTATTGCAGAATTCTCAATGATGGGACAGTATATAGAGGCAGATTATGACCTTATCCCCGCTGATACCATGACTGTAATCTCAGTGCATGAATGTTATACAAATGCGTTTAAGCTAAGGGCCGAGAAAGGAGAAGATATTAGTGAAGATACAATAAAAGATCTGTCTAATTACGAGTTTAAGATGTATGAGGCTGCTGACAGAATTTTAACCTTGACCAGGGAGGATGCCGACATCTTGATAAATTACGCCCCAGGCTTGAGAAACAAGACCAAGGTTGTGCCTCATGGGATTGACACAGAATTTTACATGCCGCCTAAAGACAAGTCATGGAATAAAAATACTAAGAATATCTTGTATGTGGGTAATTTTCAGCATCACCCTAATGTAGATGCAGTGAGAAATTTTATCAATCACTGCTGGGATAGAATCCAACAAGAAGTCCCGGATGCAAGGTTTTATGCAATTGGATTTGATCCGCCTCAAGAACTCCTGGATTTGAGAAATGACAATGTAATTGTCCAGGAAGGTGGAGATAATGAAAATATAAGGAGGATCTATTGGAACAGTGACGTATTTGTGGCGCCAATTGAGCTAGGCACTGGTTTTAGAGGTAAACTCTTAGAGGCCATGGCCTGTGGGCTGCCAGTCGTTGCCACCCCACGGGCTACCTTTGGAATAGATCCAGCAAACGAAAAAGACATGTTTGTAGCTGATGACTATGAGATCTTTTCCAAATATGTGAGTATGCTTTTAAAGGATACCAGACTAAGGGAAAAGATAGCCATTAATGCCTTAGAATTGGCAAGAAAATTTGATCACAGACATGCAGCAGAGAAATTAGAGAAGGTGCTTAAAGAAGGTGAGACATTTGCATAAATACCTACTCCGTCATTGCGAGGGGCATAGCGACGTGGCAATCTCTTTTATTGTCTATGTGTTAGAGATTGCTTCGCTCGCAATGACAATATACGTATTACGCAAAGAGTTCAATGTAAAGGTAAAGGATGTATCAGGCATACTCTAATAAGAAATTAGGTGAAACAGCGTAAAATGGCGGATAGCTGGCCTTGTTATCTACAAGCTGGCTCACTTTGTTCGCTAACTTCATATACCTGTCGCCCAGTTATGTTGTCCTTGAAAGAAGACAAGTATCATGAAAAGATGCATCTATATATTATGGTTAGCCACAGTTCTTTTAGTGGCTCCCCCACCTGTTCATGCTCAAAAGCAGGAGGGTTCAGAAATCATAGCTTTGGCAAAGAGATTTATTAAATTACTGGCAAAGGAAGATTTTTCAAGTGCGGTGAAGAATTTCGATAGCACTATGAAAAGAGCAATGCCTCCAGAAAGGCTCCAAGAGGTTTGGAAATCTCTCATTGCACAAGGCGGACCTTTTAAGAGACATGTTGATGTTCGAACAGAAAAGTGGCAGCAGTATGATATTGTGTTTGTGATCTGCGAGTTTGAGAAGTCCCTTTTTGATGTCAAGGTTGTCTTCAACAGCACAAAGCAGATTGCTGGCTTATTCTTTATTCCAAGTCAACCTTATGCTGAATATGAACCCCCGGCACACGCAAAGCCCGATTCTTTTCGAGAGAGAGAAGTGCTGGTTGGAACTGGGGAATGGGCTGTACCTGGAACTATAACCGTTCCAGTGGGGAATGGTCCTTTCCCTGCGGTTGTGCTTGTGCATGGCTCAGGACCACATGGCCGGGATGAAACCCTTGGACCCAACAAACCATTTCGTGACTTGGCGTGGGGATTGGCTTCCCAGGGGATTGCTGTTCTTCGCTACGAAAAGCGGACAAAAGAGCACGCCGCAAAATTCGTCTCTGTGAAGGAGAGCATGACTATTAAGGAAGAGACAATCGAAGATGCTCTGGCTGCTGTATCCATGTTGCGAAATACAGAGGAGATCGATGCTGAGAAGATTTTTGTGCTGGGGCATAGTTTGGGGGGAATGCTTATTCCAAGGATTGGAATGCTTGACCCAAACATTGGCGGATTTATTGTTATGGCTGGTTCAACCAAACCCTTAGAGGATGTAATTCTTATCCAAATATCTTACATCTTCTCCCTTGACGGCACAATCTCCGAAAGCGAGAAAGCACAACTCGCAGAGATAAAACTGCAAGTTGCTAGAGTGAAGGATCCAAAATTGTCTGCAATGACCCCTTCGACAGATCTCCCGCTTGGCATACCGCCCAAATATTGGTTAGACTTGCGCGACTACAATCCGCCAGAAGTAGCTAAGAATCTGAAACAGCCAATCTTAATCCTACATGGCAAAAGAGATTACCAGGTCACAATGGAGAATTTTCAGGGCTGGAAGATGTCTTTATCCTCTCGAAAAAATGTAAAATTCAAAATCTATCCAAAACTCAATCATCTGTTTATTGAAGGCAAAGGCAAAAGTACGCCAGCCGAATATCAAATGGCTGGCCACGTGGCAGAGATTGTCATTAATAATATTGCTAATTGGATAAAAAGCAGTAGGCACCTGCACCCAACACCAGATTTGCGCTTCATCCACACTTGGCGGATTCGTTCAAAATTGCTTTATAGCTTCATCAATCTGAGGAATGATGGGCAACATTACTCTTTTAAGGATAGGAAGCGGTGGGGCAAGGGAGATTCTTTAAAGATATGTTCTGAGAGTTAATGAGGGATACAACTAGAACATGAAGGAATGGGTAGAGAATTTTGGATTATTCCTTTCAAGAACCCTTGCAAGTTCTCAAAAGGCGGGAGGTAATTGGCCTTTTGTGCCAGGTAGCTATTTCGTCCTGGATTCTTCAGCTCCTGTGGCAGTTTCTACCCTTGCAAGCCCTAAATTGGCCCAAGACCTGAAAGAATTTGATCCCATGGGACTTTGCATCGTGGGAAAAACTGAGACAGAAAACGTTGGCATTGAGAAGGTTGTGAAGAATGTTATTACGAATCCTGCGATACGGTTTCTTGTTGTTGCAGGACAAGACTCGCCAAGGCATTGGAGTGGTAAGACCTTTCTGGCACTGTCCGAGTATGGAATTAACGAGGAGAAGAGGGTTATTGAATCCCCTGGAAGGCATCCGATCCTGAAGAATATTTCACTTCCAGAGATAGAGGCCTTTCGCAAACAAGTTCAAGTAGTTGATATGATCGGGTGCGAAGATCGCAATAAATTAAGAAGAAAAATTAAAGAGTTGTCAAGGCAAGCCCCCCTAGACAAAGTACCCTCCATAAACATAGATCTAGCCCCTAGAATAAAGGCGGTTGAACCTAAAAAGATCAAGATGGACAAAGCGGGATATTTTGTAATTATTTTAGAAGAAGGGAGAATCAATGTAGAACATTATGGCTATGATAATGAATTATTAAGAGTAATTGAGGGGAGAAATGCTAGAAGCATTTACACTACCATTATTGAAAATGGCTGGATTACAGATTTAAGTCATGCTGCTTACCTTGGAAAAGAGCTAACAAAGGCAGAACTATCCATTAAGTATGGATTTGAGTATGTGCAAGATGGTACATAGAAAGAAATGGCAACGTCGCCTAGCATGGGATCCGCAAAGCCCGATAATGTTAAGTAAAGTTGCCAACTATTAAAATTGATGGTCTCGTAAAAAGTCTTTTTAACTTGTCATTTCGAGTGAAACGAGAAATCTTTCCAATGCAACATGCTGAATTCACAAGATTTCTCCCTACGGTCGAAATGACTGATTCACCAAGTTTGACTTTTTACGAATGCATCAAAACTTGAAGGGAGGAGGAAAGATGAAGAAGATAAGATACATGATTTATCTTATGGGTCTATTAGCAGTATTTGTAAGCCCCTTTGGGAAGATTGAAGCTATTGATAAGAAGCATGGGGAGGTCGCAGTTGAGCAAAGGGCTGTAATTAAACTATCTCCTATCCTGATTTATGATAAGGATGAGCTACTAGAGATAACAATAGAAGATGTAGGGAAATATCACGGAGATATATGTGTCTGTCTTACAATTGCCTTTAGAGCAACCCAAGTTGCCATATCCCAACTCTGGGGTAGTGAAATACCAAAGAGGGGAGATTTCAAAATAATTAGTGGGTTGCCCACACCAGGAAGTAAAGATGCCTTTGAATTCATCACTCGGGTGATAACAAGGAAAGGGGGTAAGGATTTCAAGCTACAACTCCTAGAGGGGACAGATATAAAAAATATGTCAAGGGATAATTTTACTTTTGCCTTCATACGAAAGTCTACGAAGGTGTGTTAAAGTTAGTTGAAATTTGAGGTAGCGGCTCCTAAAATGGTTTAATTTTAAGATATTAAGAAACCATTTGGAAGGAGGAGACGCTGATGAAGAGGGTATTAGAAAT
>JAGGYK010000033.1 GCA_021162585.1 Deltaproteobacteria bacterium | reverse complement strand
GTATTATATAAGAGAAGGGGAGTATTATGGAGGTCAAAAGTATCTTTGCAGATACCATCATGAAGTCCTATAAAGAGCCAGGGGGTACTAATAGACAAGAAAAGAGTGGTGCCTTTTCAGATACTGTCTCAATATCCCCACAGGCAACCAAGCGCTTTTTTGAAGAAATAATGTCACATAGCTTGCAGAAAAGTCTAAAAAAGGATATTACCAATGAAGGTGACTAATACAACAAATCCTGAGATAATTAAGGCGTACAATGCAAATGCAGCACAGCAGACCACTCATTTGAATGAGGCAAATCGTACCACACACACGCATCAACAAAAGCAAACCTCAGTTGTAGACAGGGTGGATATATCCACTGATGCTCAACTTTTTAGGGAGATAAAAGACGCTGTGAATTTAGCTCCAGATGTACGCATGGATAAAGTTACAGATATTCAAAAGGCATTAGATGGAGGTAATTATAAACCTAACCTCACAGATATCGCTGCGAAGCTGCTAGATCCAGATATAAGTGCCAGGATTTAGGCAATGTGCGTTTAGTCACTTGGGTATAATGAAGTAACAAGTCTAAGTTTAGTCCACCCTCGGCCGATGGGAGTACTTATAATTATAGGTCTTAAGAGCTTACCTGAGGATGTTATAGTAATCTTACCAGAGACGTAGTCTTTATCCTTTATAGATTCCATGATATTCTTTATATCAGGTGCTTTTAAGGTATGTGAGGTCTCAAGGGCATCTGTAAGCATGAAATAAGCATCCGCGGCCAGGGCGCTGGCAGCATCTATACGTCTTCCTGTATTTTCCTCGTATAATTTAATAAAACTTTTAGCCAAAGGGCAACAAATGGCATCTCTGTGAAGATGAGTTATAAGATAAACATCTTTTAGGGCTTTTCCTCCTATGTCTAAAAATCTTTTTTCTTGAATAATGTGAGATACAATAAAAGGGGTTTTGATATTAAACTTCCTTGCACACTTTATTATTAGCGCATCTTCCTTGTAGTAATTGGGACAATAAATGATATCCGGAAGGTTTTGTTTTATAGAGGTCATCTGAGCGCTAAATTTTGTATCCCCTGTTTTAATATATACATCATCTACTATCCTTCCTCCATGCTTGATAAACTCTGCTGAAAAGTAGTTTGCAAGTTTTACGCTATGATCTTGACACTCATCAATTATTAGTGCAGCCCTTTTGGCGTGGAGTTCATCTATAGCAAACCTTGCAGCCACCTTGCTTTGATCTATATCCGTAAAGCACACACGCCAGACATACCCTCTATCCTTGGTAATAATAGCCTCTGTGGCAGTAGATATAATCATGGGTATCTTGGCGGCTTCTGCAACACTACTAGCACCCAACGCCTCATTCTTTGTAGCACCACCGATAATGCCTGATGCCTCATATTGGTTAATCAAGTCAGAAACTACTCTTGCAGCTTTTTCTTTATCACCTTTAGTATCCTTTAAGATTAAATCTATCTTTTTATCTTTTACAGCAGGTCTTATCTTGTGTGCCACACAAATACCATCCCATTGTCTCTTGCCATAATCCGCAAGGGGTCCTGTCATTGGCAGGTATACCCCGATTTTTATGGTTTCTTTATAGTTAGATAAGTGCTCCTTGCTAAAGGAAGCATCTTGTTCATCTTTACTACAACCCAGAATGGTCAATAACATAGACAATATAATTACAATATCTCTCATGGCTTCCTCTTATTATACATAACACTTTTTTTGGGTTAAAAAAAGATAGTACTTTAAGCAAGTTTATGGTAACAAACCAAAACTTTTAGAGAAAATTTTATGGGAGAAGATTTGGCAAATATACACATATCAAATAAAGCCTATGACGTTGATCTGGTTATCTTTGATAAGGATGGTACACTGCTTGATTTTAGAGGGACATGGATAGCGATTATACGTGAATTTCTTATGGCCTTGGGAAAAAGAGTGCAAATGCACAAAACCCTGAAGAAGAGGATTGAAAAGGCACTGGGGATGTTTATAGATTCTTCAGAGATAGACGGATATGGGCCAATAGCAATGGGAACATTTGCAGAATGCGATACCCTCCTGGTCTATTCCCTTTATTGTGAAGGTTTGCGTTGGGATAAAGCAAAGGACATTGTGCGTGAGGCTGGAATGGAGGTCTTTACAGGTGAGGTAAGGAGACAAAGCGTAAAACCTGCTCAGGGTAGTATAGAAATTTTAAAGAAATTAAAGGCAAAAGGTCTTTCTGTCGCCATAGCTACTAATGACACTGCAAAAGATGCTACCAGCGATATGCAGATCATTGGGGCTTTTGAGTACATAGATCTAATAATAGGGGCTGATAGTGTAGACAGATCCAAGCCAAATCCAGATATGATATACAAGATATGTGAACACTTTGGTACAACTCCCAAACGCTCTATTATGATAGGAGATACCATAATGGATGCCCTTATGGGTAAAAATGCAGGTGTAGGGCTAACCATAGGGGTTTGTGGGTTGCTCCCTAGAGATGTACTTGAAGAATACACAGATGTTGTTGTTTCATCCCTTGCCGAGATACAGTGATCAATATGAATGGTGAATAGTAAATAGTGAATGGACTTATTTATAGATGATGTCTGTAGACTGTTGTTTATGTGAAGATAGGCACAAAGGTGCAAAGGCACATAGGCACAAAGGGAAGAGATTGGAATAAACGCGTATGAGCGATCCATGCTCACAACGAAGGATGAAAATACCCTTCCTCGGGATGGGTTCCTCTCTCGTTTGCCTGCATCGCTCTTTGGTACTTCCTTTAGGCTTGCTTACGGGCGACCTCTATTCGCGCTTCAGGCTCAGAAGGGAGCGATACCCCTTTAAGCAACGCCTAAGGATGTATTAGCAAATCGCGATGGAATCTCCGTTCAAGAGTCCCCCATCCCTTAGTCTGCTCGGACAGATTCCCCCTTTGAAGGGGGCCAGGGGGATGTTATTGGGAGAGCAACACCC
>JAGGYK010000308.1 GCA_021162585.1 Deltaproteobacteria bacterium | reverse complement strand
TCCTACTCGCTGACCGCTAACCTATTGATTTTACAGAACCTTACACTAAGACCTCTGGGGTAAAATATTTATCGATGTCTTGTCTCCCTTGTACTTTCCAGGGTTTGCTGACTACGTAAACGGCTCACTGTGGCTGTTCGATAATATGGATACAACTGACTACTGAGAACGAACAAGTGACAATGCTAAATTCTTGGCAAATATTTTTTACGATATATTGTACTATATATGATAGTGTAAAAAGGAGTCTAAAATGAGAACCAAAAGAAAATTGAGTGTTAGCATTGATAAAGCGCTTTTAATAGAGATTGATAGAGCAGCCAAGACTTTGAAAGTAGCCAAAAGTCAGTTAGCAGAAGAAGCTTTCAAATTGTGGCTCAAAAAACAAACTCAAAGGCTTATGGCTGAAGGCTATGAGGCTATGGCAAAGGAGGATAGGGATTTTTCTGAGCTGACATTTGAGGCTCAAAAGGAAATTTTATAATGAAATCTTTTCCTAAACGTGGCGAGATCTGACTTGTAAATTGGAACCCTTCAAGGGGTAGCGAACAAGCAGGCAAATGGCCTGCTTTAGTTATTCAAAATGACGTTGGTAATGAAAAATCACCAACTACAATCATAGCAGCTATTTCAACATCTGTTAAACCATATCCCATGAATGTTAAGATTGAACCTGGACTTAGATTGAAAGGACAAGAATCAGGGGGGCATCCCTCACCCCCCTACGTAAAAGTTTAGTACGTACTTAACCTGATTATGTAGAAATCGTGATAGATAGAACCCCACTGGCCAGCGATGATAAACCCATCTGTCTCACCAGATGCATTTTGTGTCTTTGCGATTGAGTGGCCACTATCGGTAGCACCTGGGCCACCATGCCTTTCGTGGCGGAGGAGGGTGCTCTCAGAGTTTAGTATACTAATGTAGACATCATAGGTCTCGTTTGCTGGACCACTGCCCCCGGGTACATCCTTGGATTCAGTTGTGCCTACAATGATATAACCCGACCCTTCGTCGAACTCCTGGATTGAGAATGCCTTATCCCATTCACTACCACCGCAAAGATTCTCCCATTCCTTATCCCCGTTTGGATAGAGCTTTATGGTATAGCACTCTGTATCAGAATTTTCTCCGCTATGCTCCTGAATCCACCCTGTAACTACATATCCGCCATCAACAGTCTGCTGAATCTCTCTGGCGCTCCCAGGACCGGGATGTGCAATACTAAAGTATATCCTACTCCACATAACATCACCATCCAGGTCTAATCTTACTACGTAATAAGAGAGTCCGTTCTTGTTTCCTGCAAAGATATATCCATCTGCATTACCACTCGTATTAGTTGTTTCCTGGATGGAATAGACATATTCAGCAGAAATATTACCATACAACTTCTGCCATACAACATTTCCTGATGCATCTAGTTTAATGGTGTAAGCATCAGTGAGACCGTGATTTGTCTGCGTAGGTATATCTGTTGAGCTGGAATAACCCCCGACTATGTATCCGCCATCTTCTGTCTCTTTGATAGAACGAGCAATGTCGTTATTAGATCCGCCATACATTTTATGCCATACGATATTGCCATCTTTATCGAGCTTGATTACATAGTAGTCTTTGGCACCATTATTGGTGACACCTGTGATATCTGTAGAGTTAGAAGAGCCTGCAACAATATATCCTTCATCTGATGTCTGCTGGATGGAATAGGCAATATCATCACCAGACCCGCCATACATTTTATGCCATACGATATTGCCATCTTCATCGAGCTTGATTACATAGTAGTCTTTGGCACCATTATTGGTGACACCTGTGATATCTGTAGAGTTAGAAGAGCCTGCAACAATATATCCTTCATCTGATGTCTGCTGGATGGAATAAGCAACATCATCTCCAGACCCGCCATAGGTCTCCTCCCAGCTAATTTCAAAGAATCTTACATATACATCCCACACATAGCTTACCTGCCCGTCTTTGTTTGAAACAATGACCTCAAGCATGTGATCCCCTATATCATCGAAGGTAGGAGAATATGTATAGGCATTGGTAGTGGATGATTGTTGCTGGCTATCCAACCACCATTCATAACTTAGCCCACCCCCTGTTGCTGTTACTGTAAAGACCTGAGTTTGACCTACAAGGATAGTTACCGGACTTTTGGGGCTAACCGATATAATGCGTGGCTTACACCCAAATGCAAATACAGCCAAGATTGCAAGTAAGACTAAAACACTAACTTTTCTCATTCCCATATTACCTTCCTCCCTTACAATTGGATTCAAACAAAGATATAATGCCTTCTGCAAATTGAATGCCATTATTAGATATACTAACCCTTTGATCTCTTTAGTTAAAAGATTATTATGCTCTTCCAAAGAAGAAATAATTTTCTATTTATGGGTAATATATTTCACTTTATATGAAAATGCCGTTGTCCGTTGTCCGTTATCCGTTCTCCGTTTTATAGGCACGAGACATTAGGCTTAGGGGGATAAGGCTATAAGAATACTTTACGAG
>JAGGYK010000125.1 GCA_021162585.1 Deltaproteobacteria bacterium | reverse complement strand
TCCAAAGGGTGCAGACTTGATAAGAAGGATCGAGTTATGTAATAAGGATGATAATATATTAATAGGTTTGGCATTCTACTCCAAAGATTATGTTAAGCTTGGCAACTACTACTATAGCGTTACCCAAGATGAGATGAAGGGAATAGAGGCCGCTATAGATAGGGTCTTGTCTGCATTGAACAAAGCAAAGGAAACAGCGGACTAATGAGTCAAAAGAGACCCTCATGGGATGAATACTTTATGATGCTAGCAAAGCTTGCAGCCTCCAGGTCAACATGCATTTCCAGACCGACTGGGGCTGTAATTGTCAAGGACAGGCAGGTGCTTGCTTCAGGATATAATGGGTCTTTACCTTCCCAGCCACATTGTATAGATGAAGGTAAGTGCTTTCGCAGGTCGCTAGACTGGCCAGAGGAGATGAAATATGATATGTGCAGGTCTGCGCATGCAGAGGCTAATGCCATTGCGCTGGCTGCAAAAAAAGGGGTAGCTGTAGAGGGGGCCGCTATATACTGTACCTTAGAGCCATGCATTACCTGTACTAAGTTGATAATAATGTCAGGTATTGTAAGGATCGTATATGAACATGGATATGATTCCCCGATACCTAAAAGGGATGCATACTGGAAGGAAGTGTTAAACTCGTCCGGAGCAAAAGTGGAACAGCTTAGGCTCAACGACAGAATCACAGCGTATTCCATAAACTTTCTAAGACCAGACACATCAAAGAGGAGGCTGTAATTTGATCATTGGGGCAGATAAGATCATACAATTGATAAAAGAAGGTGTGGATATAGAAGATCATAAAACAGGCCGGCTTGTAAAAAGACCCCTGATTGAATATTTGGGTGAGGACCAGATCGATGGCATAGAAGGCACGACCGTAGATCTCAGGTTAGGTGCTATATATCGGCCTTTTGGAAAGGCTTCCCTCATGAGAGAGGGGAGGATTACCCCA
The DNA here is from genome assembly GCA_021162585.1 of Deltaproteobacteria bacterium. GTDB lineage: Bacteria > Desulfobacterota > Desulfomonilia > UBA1062 > UBA1062 > JAGGYK01. Next base: position 15,448 of record JAGGYK010000125.1, on the reverse strand, counting down.
AATATAGAAAAGGTCATTGATATAGAATCTTTTCCTGATGGCGTATACCAGGTAAATCCTGGAGAGTATTTGCTTTTCCAGACCATAGAACAGGTGAATCTACCAAACTTTCTCTTTGCGTATATAAGGCCACGCACTACCCTTATACGATCAGGCATCCCCTTAGAGACCGCATTTATATCGCCTAATTATCAGGGCAGGCTTACTGTAGGGATGAAGCACCAGGGTATGAATGAGGTGGAAATACAAATGGGATTTCGTATCTTGTGCATAGCATTTTTCCCGATAGATGGTAAGGCCGTACCATACAGGGGTATCTGGCAAGGGGACAAGGTGTCTACTGATGGGAAGGAGGAGAGGCCATTTTGAAATATTTTGATAAAGAACTTAAATCGATAGACAAATGGAAAGACCTAAGGTGTGATCTATTCAGGAATGAAGAACCTGAGATAAAGCTCGTTGCAGTCACTACGCCTGTTGAGGAATTTTTAGATAAAGGGATAACCATTGAAACGCTTCCTGCCTTTACTGCCAGACAGAGCCACGAATCGAAAGGTACATATACAGATGACTTAAGATTGAACCGCAGACTTATTGAATGGGGCCATGATACCCCTATGCAGGCTGTGCAGTTTGTATACCATGTTACTGGCATATCAAAGTCTCTTGCAGGACAGTGGACCAGACACAAGATTGGTATAGGCTGGACATTCAGATCCACCAGGTATGTGAAGGCGTCTTCTAATACCTTTGTATACCCTGCACTGGAATACATAGATTCAAGAGATGATGTTGGAAAGATATACAAGGCATATGAGGAAGAACATAGACATGCCATGGATGTGTATGATAGGCTGAGCAGTAACGGTGTTAAAAACCAGGAACTGAGACGGCTTATGCCTGTTGGCTGGGCTACTTCAACGTATGTATATACAAACGCGAGGTCCTTGAGGCATTTCTTTAAATTGAGATTGGCCAGGGGTGCAGAATGGGAGATAAGAAGATTTGCCTATATTCTATTTAATAAGGTGATGGAGATATGTCCATCTCTTTTTGAGGACTTGGCAATAGCTTATGGGGATCAGAAGGCAAGTGAGTGATTCTATTATCTCTCAAAGCTTCTTTCCCTATGATGTATTCTTTTCTCAGCCGTTTAGAAATCTTACAATCGGATCGAGGGGATAATATGATTATTCTCGTGGCACCTTTAACCCCCTGAGGGGTATTGTGAATGTCACTTAACTTATTAACTAGGCAAGGAGAACCCATATGATCAAAGATGATCTCGAGAAGACGCTTGTGCTGATTAAACCCGATGCTCTAAAAAATTCATTGACAGGGTATATACTTTCTCAACTCTCAGAATTTCATACAGGTTTACATTTTGCAGCAACCAAGATAGTCTCTGTAAGTAGAATGCTTGCTGAGGAACACTATGCTGAACATCGGGGAAAGTTTTTTTACCCTTCACTGTTAGATTACATAACGGGATGTCTTCATTATCCTGATGAACCCTGGAAGCGCAGGGTTATAGCGCTAGTTTATCAAGGCCCAAACGCAATTAAGAAGATACGAGACATTGTAGGGCCAACAAACCCCCATGAGGCTCGATCACAAAGGCCGGGATGTATTCGTTCCTTAGGCTCTGTTATCCCTGTCGAGGATACTTCCGGAAAAGTGATTGGTTATCGATCAGATAATCTTATCCACGCTTCCGCTAGTGTTATCGATGCTGAACGGGAAATCAAACTCTGGTTCATGCCTACTGATATCCCTCCATTTATGCGTGATTATCCTGTCGAGGTATGCGAGGAACATTATTATTTAAGTGACAATAAGATCTGTACTACACATGAGCTAGACAGTGTTTGTCTTTTTGCTCCGGGGGATCTGATTTGGGAGTCTGATATTGAGGCAATACGCTTACATCTTCAAGGTTTGCAAGCTTCTTGTTCCATCAATGCCGTGGTTGCCAAGTATTTGATCAACACCAACAGTGATAGCTATTAAGGGCTTTTCTACTTTGATGGACATATTGACTGGGACGTAATCAGAGGAGTTTTTTCACGAGGGTGAGATACTCACCTTTACAAGGATGTTAGATATGATAGTATATGCACCAGATGAGAGCTGATCTTAGCCCAAACTCAAATGAGACATTAGATGGCCTTGCATGCGGGGATCTTTATGTATTGCAGAAAAGAAAAGGATATAGATTTTCTATCGATGCATACCTGCTTGCAGCCTTTGTAGATGAACCACCTGGGACAAGAACCTTAGAGATTGGTTCAGGCTCTGGCATAATTGCAATCTTACTGGCAGGGATAAAAGGGCTAAAAATAACAGGTGTGGAGGTTCAAAGGGAGATGGTCAATATGTCAAGGAGATCTGTGATGTTAAATGGCCTTGAAAATCAGATAGAGATCATTGAAGCAGATATTAAGGGCTTTGAGGGAAAAGGATTTGATATAGTGGTTACAAACCCACCATATAGGCCGCCCTTAACAGGAAGGCTAAATCCTGATATAAACAAAGCCATTGCCAGGCATGAGATACTCCTGGACTTAGGCGTCCTCTTAGAACATTCATATGCTGCCCTTAATCCAGGGGGACGTTTTTATACCATATATCCGGTATGGAGGATGGTGGATCTGTTCTATAGCATGAGGGCTTACAGGATAGAACCCAAGAGAGTAGTAGCGGTTTACTCTAGGAGATCAGAGGAGGCTCAATTGTGTCTAGTAAGCGGTATAAAGGATGGAGGAAAGGATATATCTTTTGATCCACCCTTTTTTGTCTATGCAGGGGCAAATAATTATACCAAAGAGATGGAAGATGTGTTTAATAATCTTTGTATATCAAAAATTCATTGACCTTTAGGGCAAATAAATGTTGAAATTAAACAAAGGCTTGATATGAAGATCATCAAGCAAAAGGGAGAAAGGATTATTGATGAAGGTTGAGATTGAGGATGTTAGCACTCATACCAAGAGGATAGAAGTATTGATCCCAAAAGAGGCTGTAGAAGCCACAGCAGATAAGATCTATGATGAAATGCTAAAGACTGTAAGCATAAAGGGGTTCAGAAAAGGCAATGCTCCGCGGAGTGTGCTTAGGATGTACCATGGTGACTATATTAGAGATGAGCTCTCAAAAAGGCTTATTAATGAAAACCTTGAACAGGCGATCAAAGAAAACGATTTGTTTGCAGTATCAATGCCTGAGATCGAAAATGACCCCCCTAAGGAAAATGAAGAATTTAAGTTTTTTGCTAAGTTTGATGTAAAACCAGAGATAACACTTGAGAAATATACAGGGTTTGAACTCAAGAAATTGAAGGTGAATGTGGAAGAAGATATGATAGAAAATGTTATCAAGAGATTCCAGGAAGGTTATGCTACTACTGAAGACGTCAAAGATTCTCAGTACAAGATATCATCTGGAGATTATGTTGTGGTGGATATAACCAGTGAAGATTATCCCAATATAAACCGTGAGAATATCACTATTGAGGCGGGCAAGAAAGGTGCTATTCCAGGAACTGATTATGCTGTAATGGAAATGAAGGTTGGTGACGAAAAAGAGATAGAGGTGGAATTTCCTAAAGATCATTTTATGGAAGAGATGCGAGGAAATACCGCAAATATAAAGCTAGCTGTCAAATCAATAAAACATAGAGAAGTCCCAAAGCTTGATGATGCATTTGCAAAAAAGGTTAGAAATGACGTGGAGACATTGGAAGAACTTCGAGGGGTGATAAAGGATGAGCTTATCTCCAGGACAGAACAGGATGCAAAGGCTAAATTGGTCAGGGACGTTATAGACAAATTGCTGGAGGCAAATCCTATCGATGTGCCGGAGTCTATGGTGAAGATGCAGGCAGGAATGATGCTCAAAGACGCATCGCAGCGCCTTTTGGCTCAAGGTATAAAGATGCAAGATGTCTATCCTGATGCCTCGTCCCTTAAAGATGATTACATGAAGGCAGCAGATAGGACAGTAAGGCAGTCTTTATTGGTAGAGGCTATTGCAAAACAAAAGGATATCGAGGCCAGCGAGAATGATCTTGACAAAGAAATAGAAACCATGGCCAAGAGATATAACTTGTCTTTTGAGCAGATGAAAAAAGGGTTGGAAGAACAGGGGATGATAGAGACTATAAAATTTGGTATTGTAGAGAAAAAAGTGCTTGATTATATAATAGAAAACTCTAATGTAACACAGGTAGACAAACTGGAGGAAAACAAGGATGACACTGGTACCGATAGTAGTGGAACAAACTGAGAGGGGCGAGAGGTCTTATGACATATACTCTAGACTATTAAAGGACAGGATTATACTTTTAGGTGGTGAAATAAATGATGATGTTGCAAATCTTATAGTGGCACAGTTGCTTTTTCTGGAATCTGAGGACCCTGACAAAGATATATTTTTCTACATAAATTCTGCTGGGGGGATGGTAACATCAGGTATGGCAGTATACGACACAATGCAATATATAAAGCCAAAGGTAAGCACAATTTGCATAGGACAAGCGGCATCCATGGCAGCTATACTACTTGCATCAGGTCAATCTGGTATGCGTTATGCACTGCCTCATTCCAGGATATTGATTCATCAACCTCTGGGAGGCGCACAAGGACAGGCCACGGATGTTGACATTCAGGCCAGAGAGATATTAAGGTTGAGGAGTGAACTTGGAGATATATTAGCTATGCATGCAGGGCAACCAATAGAAAAGATCAAAAGGGATACAGAGAGGGATTTTTATATGAGCGCTCAAGAGGCAGTCCAATATGGTCTAATAGATTGTGTTATAACACAAAGACCTATTGGGGAAACAAAAGAGAAGGAGGAAAATAGTGCCAAAGTTTAACGACCCTAATGGATCTGGCCTGCGTTGCTCATTTTGTGGGAAATCTCAAAATGAGGTAAGAAAACTCATTGCTGGGCCTGATGTGTATATATGTGATGAATGTGTAACACTTTGTAATGAAATCATTGCTGAAGAAGATAGCCATTATAGACATCTTAAATCCACTGTCCGTGTTCCAAAACCTTCTGAAATAAAGGCTATTTTGGATGAGTACGTTATAGGTCAGGAACGTGCTAAAAAGATATTATCAGTAGCAGTACATAATCATTATAAAAGGATAGAATCAAACACTAAACCAAGGGGTGTGGAGTTAAGTAAAAGCAATATCCTCCTCATAGGGCCTACAGGTTCAGGTAAGACCCTCTTAGCACAGACAATGGCTAGAATATTGGATGTTCCTTTTACCATAGCAGATGCTACTACATTAACAGAGGCAGGTTATGTAGGAGAGGATGTGGAGAATATCATAGCCAATCTATTACAAAATGCAGATTACGATGTAGAGAGAACCCAGCGAGGCATTGTATATATAGATGAGATAGATAAGATTGCTTCTAGGGGTGATAATCCCTCTATTACAAGAGATGTTTCCGGCGAGGGGGTACAGCAGGCATTACTGAAACTAATAGAAGGCACTATTGCGGCCATTCCTCCCAAAGGTGGCAGAAAGCATCCTCAGCAAGAGTTTATTCAGGTGGATACTACTAATATCTTGTTTATATGTGGTGGGGCATTTGTGGGTCTGGATAAGATTATATCTCAGCGGCTAAATAAAAAGACAATAGGATTTGTTGCAGATATACAGAGCAAAAAGGAAAGAGATATAGGAGAAATTTTAAAACATGTGCAACCAGAAGACCTTATTAAATTTGGTATGATACCTGAATTTGTTGGCAGGATACCTGTTGCTTCTACGCTTACAGAATTAGAAGAAGAGGCCTTAATTGCTATACTTACAGAGCCAAAAAATGCACTGGTAAAGCAGTATCAGATGCTGTTAGAGCTTGAAGGGGTTGGTCTTAAATTCAGTACAGAGGCCCTAAAGGCCGTAGCTGAAATGGCTATGAAACGTGGGTCAGGCGCTAGAGGGCTTCGTTCTATCATGGAGAATATAATGTTGGATATTATGTATGATATACCCGATATGGAAGGGGTAGAAGAATGCCTTATAGGGCAAGAGGTTGTATTAAATAAACAATCACCGGTTATTGTTTATGAAAGGAAGAAGAGTCAAGCATAAATTTCGGCCATGATAGACCAGTATTCACTAAACATTTATCCATTACTGTCCCTTAAGGAGATAGTGGTCTTACCACATATGGTCCTTCCCCTGTTTGTAGAGAAGCCCTCCTCCATAGCAGCAGTAGATGCTGCATATAACAGTGGGGGCAATATCCTGGTATGTTGTCAAAGGGGCCCTGATGTAGAAGAATTAAGTATGGATGATATATTTCATGTAGGGGTGCTTGCCAGCATACTCCAGTTGATACGGCTTCCCAATGGGAGACTGAAGATATTTATAGAAGGGAAGAACCGCCAGTATATAAAGAGGGTTTTGCCAAATTCTGATTACCTTATGGTAGAAGCAGAAACTATGTTTAACAGGATAGAAGATGAGAATAAGGCCGAGGCCCTTAGACGATTAGTAGTGGAAGGTTTTAAGGAGTATAATAAGGCCGTTGATGGTCGTATAGACAGAGAAATCATGGATAAGATTATCTCAGAAGAAAATCCAGCTGACCTTGCAGATATGATTGTTTCTTACATAGGAATGAAGACTGCTGAGAGGCAGGAGTTACTTGAAGAGACACTTGTAGAAGACAGGTTGCAGAGGATATATAAGTTTATATTAAATGAGATAGAGATACACAAGATCGAGGAAGGGCTGCGAGCTCATGTTAAAGAACAACTTAGGGTAACACAAAAATATCACCTTAATGAACAGGTCAAGATGTTCCAGAGGGAGATGGGAGAAAGTCAAGGATCTCTGGATGAGTGTTCAGAGTTAGAGCAGCAACTTAAGAGAAAGAATATGCCTCAAGCAGCTAGGGAAAAGGCATTGGCTGAGTTGAAAAGGCTAAGAATGATGCCACCCATGAGCGCTGAAGCAACAGTGGTGCGTAATTACATAGATTGGTTTATAGGGCTGCCTTGGGAGGAGATGTCACAAGAGAAGGTGGATATCGAAGAGGCTGAACGAATTTTAAATGAAGATCATTATGGGCTCGATAAGGCCAAAGAAAGGATACTGGAATATCTGGCAGTTCATTATTTGGTTGGCAAGGTAAAGGGCCCTATCCTGTGTTTTGTCGGGCCCCCTGGGGTAGGCAAGACTTCTTTAGGGCGTTCTATAGCAAGGGCTACAGGGAGAGATTTTGTCAGGGTTTCTTTAGGTGGTGTAAGAGATGAGGCAGAGGTTAAAGGGCACAGGCGTACTTACATAGGGGCGATGCCTGGTAAAATTATCCAAGGCATTAGACGGGCAGGCACATCCAATCCAGTATTTTTAATGGATGAGGTGGACAAAATGAGCGTCGATTTCCGAGGAGATCCCTCTGCTGCATTACTCGAGGTTTTAGATCCAGAACAAAATTATGCCTTCAATGATCATTATCTTGATGTAGACTACGATATCTCCAAGGTTATGTTTATCACCACAGCCAATAATCTATACTCAATTCCTGCTCCTTTAATGGACAGGATGGAAATTATAAGGATTGAAGGCTACACTGCTTATGATAAGCACATGATTGCAAAGCACTTCATTATACCCAAGCAGATAGAGGCGCATGGTTTGGAAGATAAGGGTGTAACCTTTACCAATAAAGGGATTAACGCTATAATTCGTGAATATACTAGAGAGGCTGGAGTTAGAAATATTGAAAAAGAAATCTCTTCAGTATGTAGAAAGGTTGCCAGAGGTATAGTGCAGGGAGTTAATGGAGGCAAGATAAGAATTACAGCCTCAAAGGTGCATCAACTTTTGGGTGTGCCTAGATACAAACGGCCTTTGCGGGAAAAGAAGGATTTTATAGGTATAGCCAATGGTCTTGCATGGACTGAAGTTGGAGGAGAATTGCTTATCGTAGAAGCCATGGTCTTGCCAGGCAAAGGCAAACTATTGTCCACAGGAAAATTAGGAGAGGTAATGCAGGAGTCTGCTCAGGCTGCCATGAGTTACGTTCGCTCAAGGGCTGAGCAGTTTGGGCTTTCTCTTGATTTTTATAATGGAATAGATATCCATGTACACATACCGGAAGGCGCCATCCCAAAGGATGGCCCTTCTGCAGGTATTACTATGGCAACATCGATTGTCTCTGCTCTTACTAAAAAATCTGTAAAGGCCAGCGTTGCCATGACCGGGGAATTGACCCTAAGTGGTAGAGTGCTACCTATAGGTGGACTTAAAGAAAAATTGCTAGCAGCTAAAGAGGCTGGGATGGAAATGGTAATAATTCCAGTGGGAAATGAAAAGGATTTGAAAGAGGCTCCAAAGAAAATTATAAAGGATTTGAATATTTGTATGGTAGAGCATATGGATGAGGTAATTAAATATGCGCTCAACTAAGGTTTTTCCTTAATTGAGGTGTTGACAGTGAAAACAAATACTGTTAGTTACTAAATGCCTTAAAGCAAAGGCATAAAATAAAATATAGGAGGTACGTTTTGACAAAGACAGAGTTAATTGCAACAGTGGCGAATAAGACAGGGTTACCCAAGGCAGCAGCAGAAAAAGCAGTAAAGGCCACCATTGAGGGTATTGCAGGGGCACTTGCAAAGGGTGATAAGGTTACATTGGTAGGGTTCGGGACCTTTGAGGTAACTAAAAGGGCTGCTAGGAATGGTGTGAATCCTAGAACAAGAAAGCCTATTAAGATTAAGGCTTCCAAGGGTCTTCGTTTTAGAGCAGGAAAGGCCTTAAAAGACACAGTAAACAAGTAAGTCTGCTAAATGCGGATGAAGCTGGGCGGGTAGCTCAGCGGGAGAGCACCGGCCTTACAAGCCGGGGGTCACAGGTTCAAATCCTGTTCCGCCCACCAAGCTAATTGACTAAGGGGGCGTAGTTAAGCCAGGTTATAACGCCGGCCTGTCACGCCGGAGGTCGCGAGTTCAAATCTCGTCGCTCCCGCCAGTTTTTGGCTCATATTTACCCTATCCAATAGGGTAAATATGAGTTTTTTATTTTCATGAAAAAGAGATCCTTGGCTCTCACTTCTAGCAAGCCTGCTGATAGAATTGTTTTATTAATATGAAAAAAGAAAGATGCATAGCGCTGTATTCAGGTGGCCTAGATAGTATTCTGGCCATAAAGATTATACAGTCTCAGGCAATTGATGTAATTCCACTCTATTTTGCCACACCTTTTTTTGGGTTTAAGGCATTAAGAAACCCCGAAGATTTTAAGATGATTCATTGCCATGAGTATGGAATATGTCCTCATGTTATAGATTATACAGATGATTTTATAAATACCCTTATAAATCCAGCCCATGGGTTTGGGAAGTATATGAATCCTTGCATAGACTGTAGGATAGGGATGCTCAAGAGGGCAAGAGAACTCCTAGAGGTGTTTAATGCATCCTTCATTGTTACAGGTGAAGTATTGGGACAGCGGCCTATGTCTCAAAGAAGAGATGCTATGGATATAATTGAAAAGGCATCTGGCCTGAGAGATATACTGCTTAGACCTCTTTGTGCTAAACGTATGCGGGCTACCAGGGGAGAGCATCTAGGTATAGTAGATAGAGAGAAGTTACTAGACATTACAGGTAGAGGAAGAAAAGCTCAGATATACCTGGCTGAATTGTTTGGCATAAAAGCAGCCCATATCCCTGCATCTGGTGGTGGATGTATGTTGACCAACAAGCAGATTGCTATAAAGGTAAAGGGTACAATAAACAGATTTATGTCACAGGCCCCTACCAGGTATGATATTATGTTGGATGTTGTTGGTAGGAAGTTTATATTAGATGATTCTACAGTGTTCGTAGTCGCAAGAAATGAACAGGAGAATGAGGTGCTAGCTGATATGAAATACCCGGGAAATGTGTTTATAAAGATAGCAGGCATCCCTGGGCCTTTGTGTGTATTAAGGGGAGAAGCAAACCAGGCAAATTTAGAAATCGCATCAGGTATATGTCTTAGGTATGGCAAGGGAAAAGGAACAAAGGGCTTGAATGCATTATGGGGTGCAGATCCTCATCAGATGAGAGAAGTCATTAATGCAAGGGTAATTCCAGATGAATATTGCAGGCGCTTACAGATTGACTTTGATGTGCCAGATTAGATATAAGACCTAGGCTATGGCGTATTTCTTATGTGTTATAGGGATGGTTTTGATAATAGAGGGTCTTCCATATCTTGCATCTCCTCAAGGGGTAAAGGTCTTGGCTAGGCAGATAGATAGTATGCCTACGAAGACCCTTCAGATAATTGGGTTGATAGCTACCCTTGTTGGAATTGGTATTGTATATGTAGGCACTTCCATTGGCTCAATGTAGGTCTAGATGGATTTAGAGGCTTTTAATTACAATTTACCAAAGAAATTGATAGCCCAATACCCGCTAGAGAGAGGTACAGAGAAGCTCATTGTAGTGGATAGGGCCAGGGAAAAGATATATCACAGGTCTTTTGGGGATTTAGTAGATTATATAAGAAGTGAAGATTGTATGGTGCTAAACGACTCTAAAGTAATACCTGCTAGGCTACTAGGCTGGAAGGCTACTGGCGGAAAAGTGGAAGTGCTTTTAGTAAAGAGGGCAACAAAAGATAGATGGTGGTGTCTATTTAAGGCATCAAAGATTCCAAAGGAGGGAGCACATATATACTTTAGTAATGAACTGAGTGGCATTATAGAAAAAAGGCAAAAAGATCTATTTTTGGTGAGCTTTTCTAGGCCAGAGATGATATTTTCTGTTGGGCTTTTACCTTTACCTCCTTATATAAATAGGCCCCCTGAAAAGATGGACAATAAGTCATATCAAACCGTATACGCAAGACATGACGGCTCTGTAGCAGCCCCTACAGCAGGCTTGCACTTTAGCCTATCTTTCTTAAATATCTTAAAAGATAAAGGTGTAGAGTTAGTATGGATTACTCTTCATATAGGGCCTGGTACATTTAGGCCTGTGCGTGTACAAAGGATCGAAGATCATTCTATGGAAAGGGAAGATTTCTTTGTTTCAAAAGATGCAGCAAATGCAATCAATAATGCAATCAAGCAACAAAGAAGAATTATTGCAGTAGGCACTACAACTACCCGGGTAATAGAGCATCTCTTGAAAGAGAATGGGGAAATTGTAGAAGGTCCCGGCTCTACAGGGCTATTTATATATCCAGGATTTAAGTTCAAAGGGGTAGGAGGATTGCTTACTAATCTCCATCTGCCTTGCTCTACATTACTGATGCTAACAAGTGCATTTGGAGGGCAAAGGGTGATAATGGAGGCTTATAGAGAGGCTGTAATAAGGAAATATAGGTTTTTTAGTTATGGCGATGTCATGTTCATCTTTTAGCTATAAATTAATAGCCACCCAGGGCCTTGCAAGAAGGGGTAGGATTAAGACCCCCCGGGGCATAGTGGATACCCCTACATTTATGCCTGTAGGCACACAGGCTACAGTAAAGGCCATGACCCCTGCAGCTCTAAAGGATATAGGTACCCAAATTATACTCTCTAATACATACCATCTATATATGAGACCAGGAGAAAAGATTATTTCTTGTGCAAATGGTTTGCATAGGTTTATGGGATGGAGTGGTCCGATCCTTACAGATAGCGGTGGTTTTCAGTCTTTTAGCCTTGGAAAGTTAGTAAAGATCTCAGATGAAGGGATATATTTTGCATCCCATATAGATGGCTCAAGGTATATGCTTTCTCCAGAAAAGGCTATAGAGATACAACAATTGCTAGGATCTGACATCATGATGTGTCTGGACGAGTGCGTAGCCTATCCAAGCACAAAAGACTACATAAAAAATGCTGTAAGACGTACATCTATGTGGGCTAGACGTTGCCTTGCTGCAAGGAGTGAGGACAGGGCCTTATTTGGTATAGCTCAAGGCGGAGTATATCCTGATCTAAGGGTGGAAAGCGCTCAGGAGATCTCTGGGCTACCCTTTGAAGGTTTTGCTATTGGAGGTTTATCTGTAGGTGAAGGTAGATCGTTTATGTTAGAAACATTAGATGCTACGCTACCTTATATTCCGCATGAAAAGCCAAGATACCTCATGGGAGTAGGTACACCATTGGATATTGTAGAGGCTGTAGCAAGGGGAATAGATATGTTTGACTGTGTACTGCCTACAAGAAATGCCAGAAACGGGATGTTGTTTACCAGAAATGGCAAGATATCTCTAAAACAGGTCAGGTACAAAGAAGACAACTCTCCCCCGGATTGCAAATGCAATTGTTATACATGTAGAAATTTTACGCTGGCCTACCTGCGACACCTGTTTGTGTCACATGAAATCCTTGGATCTATCTTGAATACTATCCATAATCTTTATTTCTACCTTGAATTAATGTCAGATATACGGCATTCCATAGAAGAAAATTATTTTGACGATGTAAAAAAGTATATTAGGGAGGTGTATAATGATTAATATCGCTTATGCAGCAGGTAGTGGTGGGGATCCTGGCAGCTTTATGATGACCTTGATGCCTCTTGTCCTTATCTTTGTTGTGTTTTACTTTCTCCTGATCATGCCTCAACAAAAGAAGGCAGCAAGCCACAAGCAGATGCTCTCTGCACTAAAGAAAGGGGATGATGTGGTAACAAGTGGCGGAATTCATGCCAAGATCGTGGGAATTGCAGATCAGGTGCTTACATTAGATGTTGGGGATAAGGTGAAGATAAAGGTCTCCAGGGACGCTATAGCCTATAAAAAAGCAAAGGAAGGGGCAAATCAATAGCTAGATCTTCAATCTGCTATTAGAGGGGTAGGTATGGATAATTTTAAGATAAAGGGTTTCATTATCTTAGCGCTAATGATTGTTGCAGTTATATTTGCGCTGCCTAGTTTTGTTAAGGAATTGCCGGATCAGTGGATAGGCCCTAAGAATAAGGTTCGTCTGGGTCTGGATCTTCAAGGGGGTATGCATCTTATCTTAAGGGTTGAAACAAATAAGGCAGTGGAGAGCAGGCTAAATAGTATAACCTCTGATATGAAGACCCAAATGAGACATAAGAGAATACATTATACATCTGTAAACACTACGCTACCTGACTGTATAGATGTAGCCCTAAGAAGGTCAGAGGATAGAGAACGACTTATCGAGCTGCTAGAGGGTGATTATCCCTTCTTAAGGGAACTAAAGACAAGCACCCAGAATGGGACATTACATATTATCTTAAAGATGGATTCTAATGAGGTAGTTCGGATAAAGGAAGCAGCAGTCTCTCAAGCCCTTGAGACAATCAGAAACCGCATAGACCAGTTTGGTGTGACTGAGCCCGTTATTATACCCCAGGGTAAAGATAGAATACTGGTCCAGCTTCCTGGCATAACAGATCCTCAAAGGGCTATAAATCTTATAGGGAAGACCGCAATCCTTGAGTTTAAGCTCGTTGATGAAGAACATTCACTTGGGGAAGCATTAAAGGGAGATATCCCGCCTGGCAGTTATATTGCGTACCAAAAATCCGGTTATAAACCAATCTTGCTAAAAAAGCAGACGCTGATGACTGGTGATCTTTTGGAAGACGCACGTGTACGTATAGCATCTACCTACAACGAGCCTTACGTGGCCATTTCATTCAACAGGGAAGGTGGGCGCATATTTGCACGGATTACTAGCGAAAACGTGGGCAAAAGGCTGGCCATCTTGTTGGATGGCAAGGTGTATTCCGCACCTGTGATAAAAGAGCCTATTTCAGGGGGCAAGGCCATAATAGAAGGCAGATTCAATCTGGATGAGGCAAGCGATCTTGCAATCGTACTCAGGGCAGGGGCGCTACCTGCCCCTGTGAATATATTAGAGAATCGTACGGTTGGCCCCTCATTAGGCCATGACTCAATACACAAGGGAATAGTTTCTGTAATCGTAGGTGGGATTTTGGTGATACTATTTATGTTCATATACTATAAATGGTCAGGACTCTTAGCGAATCTTGCCCTGGTATGTAATTTTTTCCTTATAGTTGGGGCTTTGGCCATGTTTCATGCTGTTCTTACCCTGCCGGGTATTGCCGGTATAGTGCTTACCATCGGTATGGCAGTGGATGCAAATGTGATTGTATATGAACGGATAAGAGAGGAGATACGGTTTGGCAAGACTCCCAAGGCAGCTATAGAATCAGGATATTCGAACGCACTGTCTACAATACTTGATGCAAACATTACGACCTTGATAGCCTCCCTTGTCTTGTTCCAGTTTGGTACAGGTCCCATACGGGGTTTTGCCGTAACACTGTCTATTGGTATTATAGCATCTCTGTTTACTGTGCTTGTGCTGTGCAAGTGGATATTTGAATGGTTTGTTACATATAAAAAGATTGAGTATGTCAGTATCTAGGAGGTAGAGATGGAGCTGGTAAAATCAGGTACACATATTAATTTTATGAGTGCAAGGAAGATTGCTTATACCCTTTCAGGGTTATTTATTATTCTAAGTATAATATCCCTATTCCTTTATAAAGGCCTCAATTATGGCATTGACTTTGCTGGCGGTACGTTGATTCAGGTAAGGTTCACCAAGGAGGTTCGTGCGCAAGATATAAGAAATGCACTAAAGCCAATAGGTCTGGGAGGTGCGCTCATCCAGGGTGTGGGTACCCTTAAAGACAATGAATTTCTTATAAGGACATCCATGAGCGATGAATCAACAAAGGGCTTCTCCGCCAAGTTAGAAAACACCTTAAATACTGCCTTTGGGGATGCCAATGTGGATGTCCGTAGGATTGAGATGGTAGGCTCGACAGTAAGCAAAGACCTGAAGCAGAAGGGAATCCTGTCCCTGTTTTATGCCGGCATAGGGATCTTGATTTATGTATGGTGGCGATTTGAATTGAGATTTTCCCTGGGTGCTGTTGTTGCCCTGATCCATGATGTGATTATCACCGTAGGGATATTTTCCATTACAGGCAAAGAAGTAAGCCTGCCTATAATCGCGGCCCTGCTTACCATTGTGGGTTATTCCTTAAACGACACCATAGTGGTCTTTGATCGGGTACGGGAAAACATGAAAAAACAGGGGAAAGATATTGGCATCATAGAATTATTAAACAGCAGCATAAATCAGACATTGAGCCGTACACTCCTTACATCACTTACCACATTTGTGGTTGTGTTTTGCCTGTTTATCTTCGGGGGTAGTGTAATACATAACTTTGCGTTTGCCATGATGGTTGGTATAATCGTGGGTACATATTCCTCAATATTTGTGGCAAGCCCTGTGGTTTTATTATTGGCTGGTGACAAAGATAAGAGGTGAGGTTGGTTTATATGAAAATAGGGGTCAGGGATCAGGGGCCGGGGGTCAGTTTGAGACGGGGGAGACAGCGGACTGGGATGTTGTTTTGTTTTCATCCTTCAGTGTGTCCGACAGGACATGGGGGCTATATGAAAATA
>JAGGYK010000153.1 GCA_021162585.1 Deltaproteobacteria bacterium | reverse complement strand
GCATTTTGGAAATGGAATTACCCCTTAAGGGGTGCCAGTAATGGATGCCCTTTTAGGGCTATAAGCAAGCCTCCGGCTCTGCCGGAGGTCATGACTTGTCAATCCCTTTTGGGTAATAACGAGATTTTAAAGACAATCACTGAACCAACATGTTGTACTTTTATATGAAAACAGGGGTCAGGGATCAGAGACCAGGGGTCAGTGAATAGTAAAAAGGTTTTGGGTGTTGGGTTTTGAGTGTTGGGTGATTAAGAATAGTCGAGAGTCGAAAAGATAAGAAATGGTTTTATGGAAAGTGTACGGGCACTACAGTGATAAAATTTGTATAAAAATGCCATATTTTCATCCTTCGTTGTGAGCACAAAGCGCTCATGCGCGTTTATACGAAATATTTATCAGAAGATATCAAGTATATCTCCTTAAAAAAGCTTATTCACCACGATCTTTCTTGTGAGTTTCATCATATAACTTCCTTTGAATCAGTCGGTCCACGGATGCAATCCTTTGGTCGAAAAGAAAAACATGAACTCCCATCCCGATGAGACAGAGGTCCCTCAGGAGGCAGAACCATGTAACCGGCCCAGCACTACAGGCGGTACCAAAACACCCGCAGGTGATATCTATACCTCGCACGATGGTAATTGTCAGGGCACAGGAAAATATCCCGAGAAGCAGAGATGCAACAAGACCACCCATCCGTGTCCATATACCCATTAAAAGGCTTCCTCCCACCATGATCTCCACCCAAGGAAGGAGGGTTGCAACTGGAGTGATCATCCATTCAGGGATGATATGATAGTTATATATTGCTTGGACAAAGCACAAGGGATCGCAGGCCTTTTTAAGCCCGGCATATAGGAATATGGCTCCAAGAAGCAGTCTAAATATTAAGGCAAGGATCGGTGAGGTGCACAAGCCGATGATCTTCTGGTTCATCTTCTTTTTTCCTTATCCACGGGGCAGCCTGGTTTATATTATACCCTAGAATTAGCAATTTGGCACACTCCTCACCACCAATAAGGCATATTATCAATACCAAAATAAGGAGGGGTGTTATCAGCTTTTAATCTTATCATCCATTTGATTCTCCCTATGTATTTAGTTTAAATCAGTCCGATCCGTCTATTAAAGAGCGGAGGGACGGATCAAGAGATTCTTCTGCCACAGTCCTTATTATAAGTCTAGCCCACTACCGGTAATTGCAATTTCGTCGGTGAACAGTGAACGGTCAACGGTAAACAACTTATTATAAGCCCAGCACATTGCCAGCAGTTATAAGAGCTGCAAAATACCTATTTTTCACGAGGAGTAAGAAAGAGGCGATATTCATCTCCAGCCACTTTTTCTTCCTGTACAGTATAACCTCTGCTTGAAGCAAGCCTACCTACATTTTCTTTTGACACCACTGTCTCAACCAATACTGTTATAGGCTCATCTGGATTTTCATCAATGGCCTTTTTTGTCTTTACCACAGGGATAGGACAACTAAAACCTCGCACATCGACCTCTATCATTATTTTTTTTACCTCCTGATATTCATAGTAGGGCATATTTCCTCTTAAGCGGGCCGATGAGGGCAAAAGGCCCCTACATTTTTCCCCCATCTTACACTGGCCCCTGATCCCTGACCCCTGTTTTCATGCACACCCCGCTCCATTCGCAGAGATTATCTTTAAATACCTTGGGGAGGTGGGATATGATCCCCCATACCTTTGTAGCAGGCGTAGCCTTAGCATACCGGCCTGCCACACGGTTTGTCTTTGCTGCGATTATAGCTGCCTCGTGCAATTCCAGTCCGGCCCAGGCAAAGGCGGAAACCATCCCGGTAATAGTATCCCCTGTCCCTCCTATGGCCCCTAATTCAGGTATGTCAGGCTCAGCAATGGTGTTTATAATTCGCCTATCCTTAACCACATAATCAGTCGACCCCTTAATCAGTAATAACTTGGAAGCACCTTTGTTTTGGTAGGCATTCTCTATTAATGTATGGACATGGTTTATATCTGTATTAAAGAGATGCCTGCTTATATAGGCAGGGTGTGTAGCCTCCGTGTCAGCTAAAAATGCCATTTCAGAAAGATCCGGGGTAAAGATATCGAATCTTGTTGCCAGGCCTGCTGCTTTTGCTGCATACATCGAGGAGGCATCAGCAATCATGATTGGCCTCTTTGGACATCTTTCTACAGATTCGCATACTTTTCTCATCAGTCCCATAACCGGGAGGATATAGTGGAGCACCAATACATCAGGTGAGAGTGTATAGACATTTTTTATAAGATATTCATAGAGGGATCTGCTCCCTTTTCCTTCCCCGATATCGCCGACAAGCAGTGCTTGAGGTGGGTCGATCTTCAGGTACTCACATGTAATACATGCTGCACTTATTAAGGCGGCAGTACCCTGGGTGCATGGGATCTTCAAGTCATTGATGGCCAGAGACTCCCCATCAAATCTTACTTCTCCCAGGGTGAGAGGGAAGTCCTTTATTGGCACTGTTCCGCAAATGAGCATCATCTTAAATATTTTCCTCCATATTTATAAACCCCCATGCCTGCTGGGCAGGCACAACCAAGGATGAAAACAACATCCCATTTCTCCTTGTCTTCCCTCATCTCAAACTGATCCCTGGCCTCTGATCCCTGACCCCTGTTTTCATATAAATCTTAAGAGACTCCATAAATGCTCTATCCAGCATCAAGGCACATAATGTATAACCAAGTTCCTTTGGCCTGGGGGCCTCGGTAAGCTTTTTATCGATCAATTCATTGTGAAGATAGGGGATGTCAGGACAGCCTCCGCCGGATGTATTTAAGATTACCCCTGTATTCTTATCGAAAGTGAGCTTCATGTTGGCCGCCTTGACCATTATCGCATCTCCAAAGTGAGTGATCTTGACAATGTCCAGGGGTTCCATACCCCCTTTTAAGGGGGCGACCTCGGTATAGACCGCGCCTCTTTGCGTTAAGAGCCTCTCTATACCCATCTGCTCAACCAGATTTATCTCTACCGCCAAATCGCAGCCTTTTCTTAAACCAGGAGGCGGGGCAACCAGCTTTACAACATAATTGGCCCCTTTAAGCGCCCTTTCTGCCTTTATAGCATCTTCCACCCTGGCAAATAGAATAAGGCCGCTGCCTTCAAATGGGGTCTTTCTTCTTAATTTAAAAGCCATGTTATCTTGCCCTTTCCATCATTGAAAAGCCAATAGCCAGAGAAAATACCAGACCTATAATTACTGTTAGTGGTCCAAATTCACCCACACCTTTAGGGCTGCTTGCCAGAAGAAAGTTATGAGAAAATGCAGCCCCGGCAATAAGACCAAGGATAGTAATACCTGCATCGGTATCACCTTCGCCTGCCAGGATTGTCTGCCGTAAGGGACATCCGCCCAGAAGGGTGGCACTCAGACCGGCCAAGGTCATGCCCAAAAAGTTCCAGAGATGATCGGCATGAGCTACTGGTTGGTTGTCAAAACCCCAGTGATAAAGACCAGAGGAGAAGTTGCCAAGCGCATAATTGCAAATCAATGCACCGAAGAAAAAGGCAGCGATTCCGCTGAAGAGGTAGAAGTCTTTTACCAGCATGATATCTCTCCAGCCTCCTACAAAGCACATCCTTGTCCGCTGGGCAATGAAACCTACGAAGAGACCTGCAGCAAGAGAGATCCAGAGTAGGGCATGCATTGCGCCAGGCCCTTTTTGGCTAAAAAAGAGAAAGTGTGGCTTGAATATGACTAACAGGAGAAGGGTAAGCATAAATAAAGGGACCATCCATGCCGATACTGTAGAAACTTTACCCGAGCGGCCAAGATTATAACCTCCTTTTAAAAACCGGATGCCAATAAATGCCCCGAAAATCACCCCTAGGAGGGCAGTGATTCCATTAAGGTCACCACCTGCAAGCCTGACAAGCGCCCTGATAGGACATCCAAGAAAGACGAGCGCTCCTATCATGAAAAACGCACCTAACAAAAAACGTATTATGGGTGAAGAACCTCCCCTGGGTCTAAACTCTTTGAAGGCATATGCAGAGATAAGAGCGCCAAACACAAAACCCATGATTTCAGGGCGCAGATACTGCACTACCCCTGCCCGGTGTAGCCCTAGTCCACCTGCAATATCCCGGTAAAAGCAGGCCACACAGATGCCCATGTTTGGAGGATTTCCCCACATAGTAAGGAGAGTTGCAAGGACTCCAAAGATAAAGCCACCCAAGATAATCCATGCCCTCGAGATCCAGAATCTGCTCATCATATCCCCCTTTTCTTACCTTTATTTGCTGGACATATTTTGGATATCTAATAAATTTAGAGAATATATCAAATTCAAAAAAGTTATAATATATGATTGATTATAATCAAACTTTATGATACTTGGATTTTATGGGTCATATCACGTATGAAAATTTCAAAAATATAACTATGGAACAGTTGGAGGCACTTGTTTATCTGGTGGAGGAAAGGAG
>JAGGYK010000068.1 GCA_021162585.1 Deltaproteobacteria bacterium | reverse complement strand
GTATTCTTATTATCCCCTTCGCTAGATTTCCAGTATCATAAGGGTCAACCAGTATCCCATTGACACCATTTTCTATTATTTCATCCGTGCCACCACCCCTGCTGGCAATTACAGGAACTCCAACTGCCATGGATTCAAGTAACGAATTTGAAATCCCTTCCACAATCCTTGATGCATTGGTCATCAACACGGAAACATCTGTATTTGCTAATATCCCTATTACATCATGGGTATAACCTGTAAATATCACATTATTACTAATAGAAAGGTCAAAAACCTTCTCCTCAAGCCTCGACCTTTCAGAGCCATCGCCCACCAGCAAAAAGACGGTATCTGGCTTAGCTTTCAATACTAGAGGTATTGCGTCTATGAATGTATCAAAATCTTTGTTACGACTTAGAGAAGCAACCATAGAAACTACATGCTTGAAACGATCCAGATTGTATATCTTCCTTACTTTCTGACTTTCAGCAGGATTAATTCTAAACCTCTTAAGATTGATGCCATTATATATAACTCGAAAATTAGCCTTCATCTTTTTAAATCTATTTTTAAACCCAGCATGGGAATTAGCCACAAAACAATCAGCCAAAAATGATTGAAGCCTGATACTAGGATATGCTTTTAAATCTGTATCCTTAGAATTCCTGATGGTGGAGGCAACAACAGGTATACCGCATAACTTCCCACATATAACAGCAACCAGACCAGCAAGGGTAGAAAAGGAGTGAATCAAATCAATCTTGTTTTTTAAACAATAATGGCGAATCTTGAATATAAGTCCGGTGTCATATTTTTTTGTCCTTTCAAAAAGATTTACAGGTATACCAAGAGTTACAAGTTGAGATTTGTAACCCTGCGCCCTCTCAGTAAAATAGCCCACAAAGGGCTCGATTTCTTCCAGTTTGCTTACTCCTCGAACAAGTTCTAGAAACTGTCTTTCTGCCCCGCCGAATGCAAGGGTATCGATCAAATAAAGTATTCTCAATCAGGTTCCTTCTACTTCTTCTTCAATATTTGCTGCTAAAACAAATGTAATATGTGTGTATAAGACAGATACAATAATCTGGCTATAAAGCAATCCACCGGCATAATACCCACTCATCATAAAAGGCACTACAGACGATATACAAATTACTGCCATATCTTTTGAGTATTCTTTATCAGGCATTTCACTCTTTTCTCGAAGGATTTTTGCTGAGATAAATAGAGGATACAAAAATATTAGCATAAAGGGTACAAATCCTGCCAATCCCTGATCTGCAAGGACTGTAATATACATATTATGGGCCTGATATTTTTTTTCACTATACCATGGAAAATATTCCCCGAAATGCTCATAATATCCATTATATCCTAACCCACGTATGGGGCTTGATAGAAACATATCCCAGCCTGCCAAGGTCATGACCTTCTTCCCTTCAACATCAGCATGCATTTTATCACTTGCAAACCTGTCAGAAATGGCAGGAAATCCAGCAATTATCACCACTAAAACTGCAAGGGCTACGCTCAATACAGCCACCCTTTTAAACTGCTTCTTTAAAACATAATACAGAAGAAAGGCAATTATCATGGTAATAATTCCCTTACGGGAAACAGTACATATAATGCCCACCATCACAGCAGGCACAACCAACCATCCAAATATTTTTGATATAACATTCTTCTCTATACCGTAAATTATGCATGGAATAGT
The DNA here is from genome assembly GCA_021162585.1 of Deltaproteobacteria bacterium. Taxonomy (GTDB): domain Bacteria; phylum Desulfobacterota; class Desulfomonilia; order UBA1062; family UBA1062; genus JAGGYK01. Next base: position 3,293 of record JAGGYK010000068.1, on the reverse strand, counting down.
AAGGACTAGAAAAATGGCCAGGCCGTTAGGATTAGCAAAAGTGGCGCTTACCCTTAGTTCTTGCAGTCCATATTTTATTGAATCCGGTGAGGGGATGCCATTTATCCATTGGTAAATAGCTATCAATGACAAGATAAATGAGGCTATAATGATATTCTTGATGTATAATCGAACATTAGGCTCTTGCCTAAAAAGATTTATTGCCACAAATGCTATAAACAAAGGGACAAAAATTGTGACAAAAAGTCTTCTGATGTCAGATTGACAATAAGAATAATGTGGCGTCCATGAAATGGATGCAAAGACCACCAAGGAATAAATAGCAAGAAAAAAGATCCATTTGTTACGAAATTTAACATCCTGTTTTATAAGAGAGTCAATTATAAATGCAAGGGCAAGTAAATAAAAGAATAACCACGTAGAATTAAGACCCAAAGGCATACGGGGAAAAAATCCGCCTATTATTGGTATATAACAAATAAATATTATATATGTTAATATCAACATCTTACAGGAATCTGCTTAAATTTTCCATACTGCTTGCAATAGAATGCTACCCAAAAATCAAAAAGAAATGGGCTGCCCTTAAACTTTGATCACCTTTTTGCTAAAGAAGAATATCCCTATTCTGGATTGTAAGTCTTCCTTCCATCACCCACCGCCATAGTTGCCAGTAGAATATCAAGTTCCTTCCATAACGATTAGCCCTGTTATAAAACAAATCAGGCTTTCTTAGGGCTGAAATACTGCCGGGATCAAGATCAGGGTGGTCAGTAGCTACCCTCGAAAGCACCCGAGAAACTAATACTGAGTCCTCCCAGTAAGTGTACGTGCCTCGAATCAATTTATTAGTTATCATTTTGCCCGCCCTCACGGCAAGGTTTTGCCTTAACCGCCTGCTGGCTAAGGCTATCCAACCATCTAAAGATTTCCGGGCATAGACCTCTGACCCTGAAACAAATGGAATCCTATCGGCTCCGGGAAAATGACGCCTGAATATGTCTAAATACATTTTGTGTTGCGATTTGACTTCGTATGGCATCCCCGCAATCATATTCCAGAGAGGCTTATCGAGTCCCGGGGTAAAGGGAAGTACATAATTTGTATATACTTTCAGGGGATTCAACGCAGTCCGATTGCGCATTCGGTTTCTCACCATAAATTCAAAGACCCCAAGTTCGTCATCAGAATATTTTGTGGTCTCTTTTCTGAGTAATTCAATAAAGGCTTCATACATGTTCTCTGCCTTAGAATGACCAAATATTTGATATGCCGTCTTCCAGACACGGGATTTTTTAAAAGAACAGGCTTTTGTTAGATAATCTTTAAAGCCACCAGGGAGTTGGTGGGCAGGAACCAAGGCATAACCAGGGGCAAGTCCTTCCCAAACAGCCTTCATATCAGTATTTAAATAGGCTGTCATCTGAGTTATAAACAGATATAGACTTGGGGTCATGACCTCATTCATCACCAGATAATCAATATACGTCTCTGCAGAATAAAAAGATCTAGGGGTTGATACTTTTTTAATGTTAGCTCCCAACGATCTCGCTACCTTGGTGGCAAATCGACCATCAGCTCCCCATAGTTCATCTTTATGCTCAACAATAAGGACATCTGGACATAGATCCTCTTCTCGCAACAAGGAAAGAATAAGTCTGGAATCAAATCCGCCGCTCATCAATATAGTGCCATGCGTTGTGTGCTCTCTGTAGGCACTAATATCCTGTCTTATCATTTCGACTAGATGATCAGTATCTACATCCTCAAGAGTCATATCCGGTTTGGGGTCAGGCCATTTCCAGTAAGTCGTGGTTTCAAGCTTGCCATTAGTCGGATCATAAGTAAGCACGCTAGCAGGTTCCACCTGCTGCACCGCTTCTACCATTGTTTCATTTCCAATAGTATGTCCAAATGAAATAAAGCTCCCCCAGCCGGCCAGATCCATCTTGACATTGACAAGGCCGCTTGCAGTAATACCTCTGATTTCCGTTGCCAACAGCAAAGTGCTATTGCGTCGAAAAATGTAAAGTGGTTGCATACCGAGAAAATCTGTCACAACAAGCAATCTCTGGTTTTTATTATCCCAAAAAGCAGCGGCAAAAGCTCCATCAAGGTCGGGTAGAAATTGGGCAGCAGTTTGATAGTCGCCTTCAACAACATTTTGTAACTTCTCGTCGAGGCTTCTGTCTCTGCAAATTGGCACCCCGCTTATCATCAACCAATTACCGCTATGGGTTTCACGGAATAAATCGATATTTGAAAACTGGTCAGATGTGTGCACGCAACCCACAGCACCACTTGGCAAGGCCAAGATTTCTGAAGATTCATGAAAATCCAGCAATGTCTGAGCTTGTATCATATGCCTAGCGATCTCAATACAATCTGATCTCTTTTGGTCAAAGCAAATAGCCAGTTTCATACTATCTCCCATTCAATTATCATTGTACTCAAATCCATATAGCGCAATTGTAAATTAAAATACTTTCTTATTGATCTTATTTCATCGATGGCTGTTTTAAATCAGGCAAACCAAGCACGTCCATTAGTTGAAAATATTGCGGCCAGAAGCGGCCCTCGTGCCATTTAAGATTAGAATCCCAGTACCCAGTGGAAAACGCATGTTCGTCTGGATATGTGTAACTTATCTCAACTAACGCCGGCTTTTCATCATCATAAATAAAATCATAAGCCATGGATTGGAAACCAAGTTTTTTTGAGATATCCATTCCAATTTTAACAAAATCAAGATCTACCTTTGATCTATCCATGTCCAGATTTTTGCTCCCCGAAGCCCTAAAATCGTTTTCTCTGACATATCTTCTAAAAGCAGAAGCCCTGTTGCCAATTACAGCTACCCTTGTATCATAATCATTATTCGGTAAAAATTTCTGAAAAAGCACGTAGTTTTTGTGTAATTGCCAAAAAGAAGAAACATCTTCACCCCTCATTTTCCTCAATATATTCCCGCCAAGGTGATGAATTTCTTTGTACAAATTAAAATGTTTGAATCTAACAGCATTTCTATCAAAAAAGCGCTCAGGCAAAATACCTCTACCAAACATTTTATTAATCAGTCTCTTTGCATATTTTTTATCTTCTACTAAAATGACATTGGTAGAACCCGCCCCACCTTTGAGTTTAAAGACAACCGGAAATTTTGCTGTTTTCAACCAGTCTAATGCAGCATCCTTTTCCCAGAATAGATAGCTTTCTATCACAGGAAAACCATGTTGTCTTAAGAGATAGTATTCTTTGATCTTATCATCATAATGCCAGCATGTCTTCCAATC